>NZ_VDAS01000013.1:0-138445 GCF_019584165.1 Enterobacter sp. EC_64 | reverse complement strand
CGGAGAATACTGATGATCTGTTCATCGGAAAAACGCTTCTTCATGGGGATGTCCTCATGTGGCTAATGAAGACATTACTAACATCGGGGTGTACTAATCAACGGGGAGCAGGTCAGATCGTCTTTCAAGGTCTTCCCATCAAATGTTGCGATGGTGCGGAGTCGGTCGTCTTTCAGGGTTTTACCGTCAAAGGTAGCGATGGTGCGGAGTCGGTCGTCTTTCAGGGCTTTACCATCAAACGTCGCGATGGTCCTCAGTCGATCATCTTTCAAGGTCTTGCCATCAAAGGTCGCGATAGTCCTGAGTCGATCGTCTTTTATAGTTACGCTCATAAGTATTCTCCTGTGATACATCTATTCAGTACTTTACCATCCAAAATCAAGCAGTGGTTTCTGTGAGTTCTGGACGCTAATTGTTTGAATGTGCGTTAAAAATTCATCCAGTTAGCATTAACATTAACCAGCGCTTCATCGATCATACAGGTCTGACGCAGTTTAAAAGATACAATCTTACCTATAAATTGCGGTGGCGCATTGTTCTTTTATCTGGCTACTAGAGGTGTCCACCAACCCCTTTAAATTTTTCGATAAACGCCCCAATTTTCTGGAATACAGTCTGCTTTTTCGTTTTGTACTGAGGATTCAACGGACTGAGCTTTGGTAGCGTCTCGTTTAACTCCGTCCCATTTTCGGTAGCATATTCCCGTTTTAGTGATGTGCGGATATAGCGCCTTGCAGCCTCTTCATTGAGGTTTTCTTCCTTAATCAACGCCTCTGCTTCCCGTTGCTGTTCACGCTGAGCATAGGTAAAGAATGCATCAATGATACTGGCCTTGTCCGGCATGTCATCAAGGTTAGTTTGCTGAATAAAGTCAACAATCAGACCTTCTTTGGCACGGTTGCCCAGACTTGAGCGGATTAAGCGTCTGACCTCTTCAGTCAGGGCTTCTTTACCTTTTTTCTGACGATTGTGGTCGAAAATCAGACCAAGGATGTAGTCCAGGTTAATTTCCTGCGACTTCAGCAGGTCAATTTCAAACACCACGTCATCCCAGTCTGTGGTTGATTTATCCCTGTCGTTTGCTGCTTTTTCGCGTCGCTGCCAGTCCCGGATATCATTGTATGCTGAGCGATAGTCCTGAACTTTACGTTCTGCCGGGAGACGAATGGTTTGTAATTCAGCAAATTTTTCATCATCCACATAGTGCTCTGCTTTAAAGGTTTCTACCGCTTCCGGGTCACTAATATCAACCTTCTGCAGGGCTTTCAGCGTGGCAAATTCATCATAGTTTTGCAGGATGTTTTCTGCCCGCAGATATTCACCAAACAGTTTGACGAAGGCTTTTTTCTCTTTTTCACTGTCGATACTGGCAGGGTCAGGGAAGCGCTGCTCCAGCTCCGAAACAACAGCCATAAAACCTCGTTTAGCCTCACCGGTTGCCGCATCGGTAAAGCCCTGCATGTACTCTTCGTAGCTTTTTTCCAGTACCACATTCTTGGTGTTTTTGTCGCCAAAAAGTGTGATGGCATCAATGGTCGGACGCTCCAGGTCCCTGAACGTCACGATATTGCCGAAGGTTTTGGTGGCATCATAGATACGGTTTGTGCGGGAAAATGCCTGCATCAGGCCGTGATAACGGAGGTTTTTGTCAACGAAAAGAGTGTTAAGCGTCGGGGCATCAAAGCCGGTTAAGAACATTCCCACCACGATGAGAAGGTCGATATCCTGATTTTTCACTCGTTGAGCTAAATCGCGGTAGTAGTTCTGGAAGCCGTTACTGTCGGTACTGAAATTGGTTTTAAAGTGGTTGTTATAGTCATCAATGGCTGAATCCAGGAATTCCTTCGCGCTGCTGTTCATTGCGCTGGTATCAAAGCTTTCGTCAGTAATATCACCAATGGCGCTTTGCTCTTCATTTGCAGCAAAGGAGAAGATGGTTGCAACCCGAAGGCGTTTATAGCTGCCAGATTTCTTCTCCGCTTCTTCCTGTAGCATTTTAAACGTCGTGTAATAAGCTTTTGCCGCTTCCACGCTGCTAACTGCTAACATGGCGTTAAAGCCCTTAGCTCCCGGGAAGGTTCGGTGTGTTTTCTGCCGGAAGTTATTGATAATGTATTGCGTTATTTCCTGGATACGCAGGGGGTGCAAAAATGCCTGTTGGTTTTCAGCCGCGCTGAGTTTTTTCTCATCAGTTTCCGTTTCAAGAGACTTAAACTGTGGGCGGACATCGTTATAGTCCACCTTAAACTTCAGCACTTTTTCATCACGAATCGCATCAGTAATTACGTAAGAATGTAATTCACGCCCGAAGACGCTGGCGGTGGTTTCTGCCCCCAGTGCATTTTCCGGGAAAATAGGCGTACCAGTAAAACCAAACTGATAGAAGCGTCTGAATTTCTTTTTGAGGTTTTTCTGGGCCTCACCAAACTGGCTGCGGTGACACTCATCAAAGATAAACACCACCTGCTGTTGATAGACGGGCAGGTCAGCTTCGGCTTTCATCAGGTTATTGAGTTTCTGAATGGTTGTGACGATGATTTTGTTATCGTCCTTATCCAGGTTTCTTCTGAGGCCTGCTGTATTATCCGAACCATTCACACTGTCCGGAGAGAAGCGCTGATACTCCTTCATGGTCTGGTAATCGAGGTCTTTCCTGTCGACCACGAAGAAGACTTTATCAATAAAGTCCAGCTCGGTTGCCAGTCGTGCGGCCTTAAAGCTGGTCAGGGTTTTACCTGACCCGGTGGTATGCCAGATAAACCCGCCGCTTTCGGGTTTTGACCAGTTCTTCATTTTAAATGAGCTGTTAATTTTCCAGAGGATTCGCTCAGTGGCAGCAATCTGATAGGGACGCATGACCAGCAGCGTCTGGCTGCTGTCAAACACGCTGTAATTAAACAGAACATTCAGCAGGGTATGCTTCTGGAAGAAAGTGGCGGTAAAGTCCTTCAGGTCCTTAATCAGAGTGTTATCCGACTTCGCCCAGTTCATGGTGAAATCAAAGCTGTTTTTATCCCGCTTAGTGGTACTGGCAAAGTACCGGGTATCGGTTCCGTTAGATATCACAAACAGTTGCAGGTATTTAAACAGGGAGTTGTCGCTGTTAAAGCTTTCCTTGCTGTAACGGTGTATCTGGTTAAAGGCTTCACGAATCGCCACGCCGCGCTTTTTGAGTTCGATTTGCACCAGTGGCAGGCCGTTAACCAGAATGGTGACGTCATAACGGTTAGCGTGTGAGCCGGTCTGTTCAAACTGCTGAATGACCTGCACCTTATTGCGCAGCAGGTTCTTTTTATCTATCAGATAGATGTTTTCCAGACGACCATCATCAAACGTAAAATCACAGATATAGTCGATATGAATTTTACGGGTTTTGTCCAGGCTACTGTCACTGGGGCTGTCGAGATACTGCTCTGCGAAACGCCGCCATTCACTTTCGTTAAACACCACACCATTAAGACGCTGAAGCTGGTCCCGCACATTCGCCAGCATCGCTGTCGGTGACTTAACGGAGATAAACTCATAACCCTGATTAAGAAGGTCCTGAATCAGTTCCCGCTCAAGGTCCGATTCGCTCTGGTAGCTGTCACCGGTCTCCAGAACTTTGGTGTATTTATCAAGGACGATAAAGTTATTGGATTCAGCAATGGTGTGTGTCTGTTGTGTCATGGTGCATCCTGTGCGTCATCTGGCAAAGTCCGGAAGGGTATCAGAAGCATCTCCCGGTATTCCTAAAGCCTGATACCGGGCGGGTGAAAGCATACCCTAACATCTTCCGGCATTCGTAAAGCCTGATACCGGGCGGGTGAGAACAAACCCTGCCGGTATCAATGGTCCGTCAGTTGCTGGCGGTTTCTGGTCTCGGGAAGCTGAACAGCAAGTCACGATAGTATTCGTACTGTTTCTGGCGCAGCTCGATTTCGCGGGGAAGGCCCTGACTAATGGAACTGGTTAGGAGATCGAATTTATCCAATATATCGACAATACGAGTTTGTTCTTCTTGCGATGGTACTGGAATTAATATTTTAGCTAAATTGTCAGCATTGACTCGCCTTACTTTAGTGCCAGTAATGTATTGTCTTTTTTGAGATTGAAAACTTTCTGTTTGAAAGAAATAAGAAACATACTTCGGGTTCAGGTTATGTCTGTAAATACAAGCATCACTGCTTACTGCAATATCCTCTGTTCCTAACCATGCAACGGCTTTGCACACGTCATCATCATTTTCACTAGTGGTGGCAATCACTAAGTTACCAGTTTTAGCTTTGCGGCACTTTTGTGCAAGAGATTCAGATACAAATGTTTTTGTTTTATTTGCATATGTTCCATAATGAGTAAAAATTTGTCCATAATGGATACAACCAACGCCTGATTTAGTGAAGTCTTTTTTCTGAAAGCTACCTCCTCGAATAAATTCACCAACCTCTTTTTGTCCCAGAGGATAGAAAGGTGCGGCCCCCTCCTCAAAACTTAGCAACTGGTTGCGATAGTAGTTGTACTGTTTTTTTCGCAGGGTAAGCTCTGCGGTAAGCTCTGCGGTAAGCTCGGTAAATTTATCCAGAATCCGCACGATTTCGGACTGGATAGCAAGAGACTTTTCTGGATCGCCCGGGCAAGGAATGGGGGCTTTATATGCTGAAATCATTTGAAGATTCAGCCCACCACGCCCGCTGTTCCCAGATGATATCTGACGTAGATTATCATACTGGGTTTCCAAAAAGTGGAAAATATAATCTGAATTGATCTTCCGCTCATCAAATGTAATGGCTGCAAGTGATTGATTGGTGGTTAATTTAATGCGGGTTCTTGCTACTTTACCACGAGTTTTACCCTGACCTGCTAATGCCATAACAATGGAATTTTCAGGAACAAATTTAGCACTTGAGTTATTTAATCCATCCTCAGTAATGAATGTCTCAGTTTCTTTGATGGTTTTTAAATTTACTTCACCTGAACTCATCCAGGGGATAGTTCCATGCTCCCAATATTCTGTTTTTTTAGTATCAGGGGTGCCACCAGAATAAATTTTTTTTGCAACCTTACCGAGAGGGAACCACTCAACCTCAATCCCCTCCAGCAGTTTTTCCAGATAATTTAGCTTACTCATGCCTGCGCCTCGTAGCCTTCAATTTCTGCCACAATCGCATCAATGTCTTTGCGTAACTGGTCGATTTTGCTGACCGTGGTTTTAAGCTCAACATTCAGTTCGGTGATATCGACGATTTCACGGGTATCTTTTGCTTCGACGTAGCTACTGACAGACAGATTGTAGTCATTACCAGCAACAGTCTCTAATGGCACCGTTTTCGCCAGATGGTCAGTATCTGCCTTACTGTTGAACACATCCATAATCTGCTTAATATGACCATCAGTCAGGATATTGTTATTGTTTTCTTTCTTAAACAACCCGCTGGCGTCAATAAACTGAACGCGGGTATCTGTTTTGTGCTTGGACAACACTAGTATGTTAACGGCAATGGTGGTGCCGAAGAACAGATTTGGTGCCAGAGAAATCACCGTTTCAACATAGTTGTTGTCGACCAGGTACTGGCGGATTTTCTGCTCTGCTCCGCCACGGTAGAAAATACCGGGGAAGCAAACTATTGCTGCACGCCCTTTAGCTGACAGGTAGTTTAGTGCATGTAGCACAAACGCAAAGTCAGCTTTTGATTTCGGGGCCAGTACGCCAGCAGGAGCAAAACGTTCATCGTTAATCAGTGTAGGGTCGTCACTACCAATCCACTTAACCGAGTACGGCGGGTTAGAGACAATCGCATCAAACGGTTTTTCATCGCCAAAGTGAGGCTCAGTCAGAGTATTTCCCAGTCTGATATCAAATTTGTCGTAGTTGATGTTGTGCAGGAACATGTTCATACGCGCCAGGTTAAAGGTTGTATGATTTATCTCCTGACCATAAAAACCTTCTTCAATGATATGGTTATCAAAGTGCTTCTTCGCCTGAAGCAGCAGTGAGCCAGAACCTGCGGCAGGGTCATAGATTTTGTTGACGTGAGTCTGACCGTGCATCGCAAGCTGAGCAATCAGCTTAGAGACGTGCTGAGGTGTGAAGAACTCCCCTCCAGACTTACCGGCATTTGCCGCATAGTTAGAAATCAGGAACTCGTAGGCATCACCAAACAGGTCAATCTGGTGCTCGTTAAAATTCCCCAGGTTAAGCCCTTCAACGCCTTTCAGAACCGCGGCAAGACGGCTGTTTTTGTCTTTAACTGTGTTACCCAGTCGATTGCTGGTCGTATCGAAATCGGCGAACAGGCCTTTGATGTCGGCCTCCGACGGGTAGCCGTAGGCAGAGCTTTCTATAGCGACGAAGATACTGTTTAAATCAGCATTCAGCCTGTCGTTGGTGTTCGCTTTAGCGGCAACGTTGCAGAACAGCTGGCTCGGGTAGATGAAATAGCCTTTAGTCCTGATGGCATCGTCTTTGATGTCATCGGTAATGATGCTGTCATCAAGTGCTGCATAATGTATGCTCTCATCCCCTGCTTCCATGTAGCTGGAAAAATTCTCACTGATGAAGCGGTAGAAAAGGGCACCGAGTACATACTGTTTAAAATCCCATCCATCTACGGAGCCTCTGACATCATTGGCAATGGCCCAGATTTGGCGGTGTAGCTCTGCACGCTGCTGAAGGCTTGTCATTTTGTATCCTGTTGTATGATTCTTAAGTACTGTTATTGGCCCGATTTTATCGCAATTTCATATTGATGACAGGCTTTGTATGTCATACGTTGCACTGAGAGTTCGTTTGCCCGGTTGTGTAGGCAGCGCTCTTTCAGCCAGGCCAGTAGAAACGTTGCGCTGACGATAAATACTGAAGCCCCAATACCATCGGGGCTGAACGTTCAGTCGGTGAGAATTTCTTCATCCGTATCCATTGTGGATGGTGATGAATCTATTTTTGTTGTAAGAAATACCCGATTCAGTAGTCTTTGCTTCAGGGCGTTTCTTCGTTCATTGTAGAATTCCGGGAAGCGACTGAACTCAATATTTTCATCTGAAACTAACAGCATTGATGGCGAATAGTTGTTTGATGGCTGAGATAGCCATTGTTTCAGGGAAGTATCCTGTTTACTTATATTCTGAGAATGGTTCAGTAAATGAAGATTAGGTATGGTGTCCCAGTGTTCCGGGTTTTCATAAAAGCTGAGGTTCTCTGGTGAGTTCGCAACATAATCTAATTTTTCAAGATATTTCTTTGAGAAGTGATTTCTTGGGTGAAGGTGATCAATATGAAACACCTCGGTTGGATTCATTTCAGGGAACAGAAGATGCAATAGTGCGCGGCAACGACCTTCGCCATATCTGATATTGAGAAGGCTTTCGATGTATTCGTCGTCAAATCTGAGGTCCTTATTCGAGCCTTTATATCTGTCAATAATCTTCTCAAGAGGGAAGTGAATATCTGATAGACTATTTTTCATTACATCTCTGATACTCGTGAGTAGCGCATCTGCCTGGCTTCCAAAGATCCCTTTCAGAAGTACCATGTAAAACCACTGGCTAATTACTGAGCGTTCATTGTGGTTTTTATTCAGGAGATTAATCGTTGTATATAATGGATGTCCACTGGTTTGCTTTTTGTAAAGCCAGTAGACCACAGGAATGACTGCATTTTTAGATATCAAAGACTGTGGATTGATGCCGAATCGCCTGATAAGAATAAAAGTCTCCTTGATGCAGGATTTTATTTCAGACCATTGTTGTTGTATCTTACCGACCTCCTCTGAAGTGAAGTTTTTTACTTTGAACCGGACGTCAGAGTCAATAAGCATCAGGCTGGTTTTTAAGAACCAGTCTCTTTCAATATAAAACCCCATTTCATTATTCTGATAAATGTTTTTTGTCAGTTCATCCAGTTCTCTTCTGAAATCACCCTGCCAGTGCGCTACCGCTATTGACATCAGTAAGTCGGAGAACTCAAGTTTTGTCCCCCCGCTGTTCGTGCGGATGAAAACATCCAGCACATGATCAATGTCCTGACTGCTCTCATTGAAGTAGTGGATAAGATTCTCAGTTCTTATCTTGGTATAAAGTTTAAGCAGAGTTTTTCTGGAAAATTCACTGGAAATGAGTCCTCTTTTTTCGAGTTCTGGTACGACAACGTTAAATAAAATATCATCCGGAGAATCATGTTGCTCGTATTTGAATATTTCGTGCAGGCAGAACCAGTGATGTTTGTTGTCTGTAAGTGAATCAGCGTATTGCTTGTCGGTGAGGAACCTGAAGTTATACTTCATCATGAGCTCATCGTCTGAATTAAGTGGCGCTGTTAAATCGACGTAAAGCTTTCTTGGCGGCAGGATGCGATCATCCTGTGCCGAAGGCCACCACACCCGGGGCTGTTTATACGCATACGTTCCACACAATCCAATATATAATGATGTGAGACGTTGCTGACCATCAATCACCGCCTTGAAATCATGAAATCCAGCATTTGTTGCTACGCAGGGGTTTTCTTCATTAAATCGCTGACAGTATTCTTTCAGGAATTCATAGAATTTGTAATCGTTTTTAATACTGGCACTACGGATATCCCACATCATGAAAGAGTTTATCGGGTAGTCTCGCATGATGGAATCAAACAGCAGACATATCTGACTGCTGCTCCAGACGAACTTCCTCTGAATTGCAGGCAGAAGATAGTGGCGTAAATTAATTGAATCTATCGCTTGTTTTATCGTTATTGCTTTTTCATACTGGCCAGCCATCATAAACCTCATATGTTATATTAGCTGGCCTATTTTAATTTATTGCGTGTCGGTAGTACAGTCTTTGCACAAACTAATTTATGCAATGGAAAAGCTGACGGCTCGGTTTGTGTTTTTCATTCGGGTAGACTCGCATTGCGGATGCACAAAGTGATGAAACCTGTCTTGCTATATTTTTACCGAAGTTAACAAGTAGGCCGTGCTTTATTTTTTCACCCTCTGCCCTGATGCTGATGACAAAGCTGAACTGATATACGATTACCTCAATGAGGTCATTGCCAAATGTTATGATGGCGGCGTTGTTTATTTCATATTCATAATCCCTCAGGTCAGTGTTAAGTCTTGCTGTTGCATCTACAAGTGCGTATTCTTTATCGATAATCATAACTTTCTCACTTATCATGTTAATGTGATTTAATCATCACTAATAATATGTTGTGATTTTAATTACGATTATTCGTCTGTTTACTCCCGTAATGCATTATCTGATGAATAATGTTCATGTAGGGTAAGGCTTCCATAAAGTCAGACTGTTCAATCAGCGAAATGAGTGTGTTATCGATCTCAAACGTTGTATCCGGTAATACCTCAACCAGCCTGATTCGGGACAGGGAAATAACGAACACGCCCGATGACGTACATCCGGCAAGAAACCACTCCGCATGGCTGCAAAGCAGACGGTAGGGATGAACGGTATGGCTGACGTTTTCGTCGGTTCTGATACGCACCTGGGTCTGGTTAAGTATGGCGAGCGTTAGTCTGCTGAAATCACCAAAGAGCGTGGGTTTCTGGCGCGGCTCCGGAAGCATAATCCTGTAGGGCGAGGGGCGTTCCCCGTCAAGCATCAGGCTCAGCAGTTTGGCGTCCATCGCGGGTAACAGACGGTCAAGATGCAGCAGTCTCGCCAGTATCTTCATATCCCGTTCCGTGCGGCGACGAAAGTAATGCGAAGCAAGCTGATACACGCCGTTGCTCTGTTCAATATCAAGGTACGTCAGACGGACGTTGAAATCCCGTCGCAGCGTTCGCGTCGTCACTCCAAATTCCTCTGCCAGCGTCCCGATATGCAGCTTTTCACCCTGAAACAAACGGCTCAGGATGATGGAAAGGCGGGTTGCCAGTCTGTCATGTTCGTTTTCTTGTGTTATCAGCGTCATACATCATTTCCGAATTTAGCCGGGAAATAATGCCAGCAGTAGCGGACAGGATTTGTCCGCCTTCTGAAGTTTTTTAAAGTCTGAATACCTTAAATGTAAGTGCTAAACGTCAGTATTCTCAGGTGAATAAAGATGCTTCTGGCGCATGTAGGCAATAAAAATGCAGGATGGTAGCGTCACCCGGTATGCGGGACCGGCTAAATCAATCAGCAGCCAGAGAGAACTGAGCACCCAGCCCACGGGACCGGCAAAAGCGCCCATGGTACGCGTCAGCATGGCATTTCCTGCAACGGTCAGCCCTCTGCCTAACAGGGCTTTCGCCACACCATTTGTGACAACAAGTGCCATCTGATAGGCCGCAAACCCGGATGTTTTTATCCCCGCCTGGATTGCCATGGTCAGCAGCTCCGGTGTGGGATTGCTGTAGCCTGTCTGCAATTCTTCCGCCACAGTCTTTAGCTGGTCGGGCGTCATCTTCTCAAGACTTTTCTCCAGAATCTTCATCAGCAGATTCATTTCAATGGTTTCAACACTGGATTTGCTGTTGTAGTTCACCGTCATTTTATCGCAGGCATCGGTAAGAATTTCCCGGTACAGCACCCCTTTACCCCAGCGGAGCAGCGTGGCAAAGCTGTTCGCCCCAAACGTCTGAACCTCGGCGGCAATGGCATCCCAGTAGCGCGGGTGGTTGGGCTTGTGTTTTTTATACTGAGGATCATAGGTCAGCGTTTCCGTGATGCGTGCCAGTCCGTCTTTCGGATCGTAGATAAGCACTGAAACCAGTAAATCCAGATCGTCACGATGACAGTGGCGCAGAAACTCAAGGTCGGGGTCGTGTCGGTAGGTAGCCATATTTCACCTCATTGCAGATATTGGACCTGACAGTTTAAGGAAGCCCCCGGACAGGGTTTGTCCGCCTGAAAAACAAAAAAGTAAAAAAAAACCTGCCCGAAAGCAGGTTTCTGTTCACCGGATGGAGGTATAACGCGTCGGGATTACTTTCCGCGCCATTCCTTTTCCACTTTATCCGCAAAGGCATCGCACTGCCGGGCATATTCCGGGTTATAGAGCAGCTCCGACTGCGAAAGCTGCATGGCGGTCATGCTGCCGTTACGGGCATTTGATTCGAGCCAGGTTCTGCCATAGGTTTTGTTCATCACCTGAAGTACCCGGTTGAATACCGGTCCGTTGAAGCGGGCATTGAGATTAACGCCTTTTACCTGAAGGCCGCTGTCACTGGTCTGGGTCAGGCGGGTGGAGTACATCGCGCAGAAGGTCGAGTTGGTTATCATCTGAGCGTCAGCCTGCTCGTCGGCGAACGCGCTGTGGCTGAAGGCGGAAAGCAGAATTGTGGCGGTTAACAGTTTTAAAATTTTCATCATGTTCCCTTATGGATTGAAAAGCGGAGACAGCCTGCCATACGGAGCGGTCAGGAGATGACCGGCAGATAAAAAAGTCAGGGTTTCAGCGAGGGAGCCAGTCGCCAGCGGTGAGGTCCAGCAGATTCCAGCACAAAGGCCAGTTGAGCGAGGTCCCGTCTTGCGGTCCGGGGAGATACGTCAAACTGCCGGATGATGTAGCGAACAGATATTGTCTGACCGTAAAACAGCGCCATGGTCAGCCGGATAAGCCGTTCTCCCTGTCCGGTGACACGTTGCCTGCAACGGCTGGCTTTCATCGTTGCCATACGCGCCATCGGTCCCCTTTCTGAAAAGAATCGAGGTGTCTGGCAAGCCAGATATCAGGGCACGAATCGCCGGTAACGCAGCGGGCAGTAAACCGGTGGCAGTTAAAGTCGAGCAGGCTATAAGGATAGCGCTGACCCACTGCCGCCTTTGCCCGTTCAGCGGCCCGCGCACAACCCTGAGGCGTCAAATCCATACAGTCGGTATACACCGAGATAGCGGAGTTCCAGCCATCGAGCCGGTCAAGAAACCCTTTAGCCTTACTTTTGATAACGGTTCCATCGCCATCAAGATGAACAATATCGCCGTTACCCACATAGATACCGCTGTGTGCGGCAAGGCCAAAAAGCAGTTCGCACTGCACGATACCACCGTAAGCCGGTTCATCGACGCAGGAGAGAATGCAGTTATCGATAAATGAATCCACGAAGTTCAGCAGCAGAAGCCGGTACATAACATTCAGTTCCTTACTACGGGGGAGAGGGGGGATGCGGGGGAAACGTTGTGAACACTCAGCTTTCCCACAACGTACGGACCGTGAAAACCCCCATATCGTGGTAAGCCATAAAGTTACTTTCCCATAGCGACCAGAACTCACGGGCGTCGACATGAGAGATATCGCCACAACGGGAAAGCCACGTGTATTGTTGCGTCCAGCTCACATCGACATCTTTTTCAAGCTCAGGCCATGGATGCCCTGCATAGTGAAAATCGGTGACGTAATCGAGCTGCCAGTCTTCTCCGGCAGAGGTGAGGCGTATTTCGACCGGATGCCAGCCGCCCGTTTCCGGTGAGTATTCAGGGTCACGAAAGTTAATGGTTAATCCGGTGATGGGGTGACGATGAGGCGGTTTTTGCGCGACGATATCCAGAAGCATTTGGGTGAATGACCGGGAGACAGGCAGCACATAGCTGCCCTGCAATATTGCGGGTGATGACATAGTGAATATCCTGATTTTGGATTAACGGAACACAGAAAAAGTGAGGATTAGTCCTGACTGAGCGCAGCAAGCTGCGTCATACGATGTTGCCAGTCGGCATAACAACGGTGCATAAAGAGTCTGCTGCTGTCCGCTTCGATAAGGCAGATATCCGGACTTCTGAGCACAGCGGCAAGAAACCCTGCGTTATTGGTGCTGCCCTGACCAAACAGTGGGCGAAATACACGGGACGGAAAGCTGTCTGGCTGCTGTTCCAGAATGGCGTGAATCGCATCAAGCGCTATCCATTCACGGGAGAACAGGCCCCCTTCGCCATTGGCGGTTAAACGCAGGGCAAGGCTTCCGGTTTCATCCTCCTTACCCAGCTCATACGTCAGCAGTCCCTTACTGTATGGACTGATTTTCTCGGCTTCACCCCTGTAGAACACGGTATAGCTTTCGGTGACGGCGGCTTCGGTAGCGACTTTTTTCTTACTCATGGTTCAGCGCCTCAATCAGGTTCTGGAGTTGAGTGATAACGGTCGTGTCCGGGAACACCAGATAGATACCCTGTCCGTTATCGCAGACGATACCGAGCAGGAGATACCAGCCATCATCAAGTGCGGTGACGTATTCCGGGTTAGCCAGTGCCACTGCCAGCAGCGGGTCTTCGGGGAGAGTGTCGTCGTGGTTGAGATGCCAGAGCAGGGTTCTTGTTTCGTTCCAGAAAGCAGTAAACAGGTCGATATCATCTACGGGGCCAAGAATTTCATTGCTGAGGGCCGCCAGTGCGGAGGCGGGCAAGTTGAGAAGGGGAAGACTGGTAGGGGTCGTGAGTTTAAACATGATTATCTCCATAATTAATTGATTTACATGGAAATAATATGTGCATAAAAAGAGGTTTTTTACGGTCATAGTCGTTGGTGTGGGTGAGCTTTGTGAATGTACAAAATCAAAGCACCCGCAGGCGTGAAATGTGATGAGTGTCACAATAATAAAAAATGAATAGAGTGTGGTTTTGATTATGGAAAGGTTGATTACCCTTAAGTTGGGCTGCATATTGTTAAAACCATTACTTTAATCTATTGATTTAAAAGGTATTAATTTTAAATGCCTTATTGGGTTGTTTTTTAGTCGAAAATCGGTGGGGTCTATTACCATTTTCTTATTTCAGGGCCTCAAAAGTTGACTTACTTTGGGCGATGCATCCGGAACACAATTTTTTTATAGGGTTTAACGCTATTTTCCCTTTTCCCTGAGCAGGAGTACTCCTGATGAATCATCATGGTCTTTCTGACTTGAGTATTAAATGTCAATGGGCATGTAAGAGCTGATTTTTCATGGGCTTGAAAGTGATGCCACGAATAAATAAGCTTATCCCATTGTTGGCCGACATATTAAATTACTCATTATCATCTGAATTTTCAGAGGACCATGTACATATTATGAATGTTAATTACCCTTTAAATAAAATAACGCAAGTGCTGGATGAAAAGAGCATCACAGCTGCTCATAAAAATTCCTTCAATGTAGATGTGGAAGCTCAGGGGTATTCCGACTCTGGAGTATCTGATGTTGTAGAATATCCAGGGGTTGCACCTAAAAATACTGGAGGTGTTTTTACTAAAGCCCTTTTTGATGAATATAAAATCCGTGCAGTACAAGCTGCACAAACAATCGAGACCAGCGATAAGAAGTTAACCGGACTTAAGGCAATATTCTATCCATCAGGTCGCATTAAATTTATTGTCCGCAAAAGTATTCGCGGAAAGAATATCTACGTTGCCGTAGGAGGCTACCCGGAAATTTCAATTAAAGATGCAAGGGAGCATGCCTTTAAAATAATTCAGGAGCTCAAGACCGCCGTTGAGGCTTACGGTGAGCGTTTTCTTACTCACAGTAAAATGACGTTTAATGAGCTTGTGGATGAGTATGAGAAAAGCGTACTCAGCACGGGCGTTAAGCGTTCAGCTAACACCGACCTTTCTAAGATCCGTAAATACCTGCGCCCTCTTCTCGGTGACAAAAAGCTGGCAGGTATGACGGAGGCAGATATTCTGAGCTATCTGCATAATCTCGATCTCAAGCCTGCCACCCGCAACCGCCATCTGGCGCTCATTAAAGCGGTGTTTACCTGGGCTATACGCATGGGATACATCAGCCGTTCTCCGGCGCTTTATATCAAAGCGCTGCCTGAAGTGACGTCAGATCGCCGCGCCATGGATGACTCCCAGCTTCAGCGCTGGATGGAAGTCTGTGAGTGCTGGCGTAATGGTAAACCCGATCATGAAGCCCTTACTCTTCTCATGTTCCTTGCCCTGACGGGGCTGCGTCTGGGGGAAACCCGTCACCTTCGTCTTGAAGATGTGGACTGGAGCCGCAAGGTTATCACCCTTCGCCATACCAAAAACGGCAAACTACGCCGTGTACCGGTATGTGATAAGGCTTTCGTTCTTCTGACAGAACAGCGTCAGCATCTGGGTGATGAAGGCTGGGTATTTCCGGGCAAGGGAACCGACAATCCGGTTGCTGAGCCACGTCGCCTGCAAAAACGACTTTGTGAGGCTGCGGGTATTCCACCGTTCACCATCCATGAGATGCGTCATACCTTTGCGACAAAGCTCATTGAGAGCGGGGCCGACATTCACACCATCAAAGATTTATTGGGTCACAGCACTATCAAAGTAACCGAAATATATGTGCACAGTTCGCCCGCGCGTTACCACGAAGTCGTTAACCGGGCGATGGGGTAACAACCTTCACTCAACGGTATGGTTTTTAACTATGGTTCTGATGCACCCGTTTTCTGACGGTGGCGTAATTTGATGGTAATACACATGAATAAAAAAGTGACAACTAATGTTCCTAAGGTTTCCGGGATTAAGCGTATTCGCGTTTTTGCTGACCGCGATAAAAATTTCACCAAAATGTCGGAGGCAATTATCAGGCGTGCTGAAAAGACTGAAGTCGGTGAAGATGATATCGCTTCACTCGGTATTAGTGATGGGCTGCCACGGCATTATGTGAATACGGCTGATGGCCTTTTCTACATCGGTGGACAGAAACCTGTGCTGGTTTGCGGTACGCCAGTTGTGCCTGTCGCCCTGTTTTGCGGGAAAGATAAGGAGTCCAGTCTTGGGATTCGCCTGATGACCGGTAACGGGCTGGGTAAGTATGTTAAGGCCCTGGTGCGCTTTGAGGATATTGTTCAGAGCGGTGCTCAGGTAGTAGGCAAACTGGCAGATCGTGGATTTTGTGTTGGCTCCTCTCCACAGCAGTTTGCCCTTTTTGACCGTTTTCTTCAGCGCTGCCGGAGTTTACCGCTGCCTGTCTATCTGATGGCAGATGCGATGGGATTCGTTTCGGAGGATATGGCCTTTTTACATGGTTATGAGCCCGTTGTGACCTCTCTGACCGGGTTTGATTATCTGCTGCCGGGATTCCGCGTGCGTCCCGGACTGCACAAAGGTGGGGCTCTGGAGGAGTGGATTAACCTCATCCGGGAAAATGTCCATGGCTGGGCGCAGACCTTTGCGCTGAGTGCGTCCTTTGCTTCGATGCTTCTGGTTCCTGCCGGTATGGATGTGGGCATGTTTCATTTTCACGGCGTATCCACCACCGGTAAAACGCTTCTCCTGATGCTGGCTGCATCGGTCCATGGTGATGGCAGCGAGCCGGGTAGTGGGGGGAATGTAAATATTATTCGCTGGAATACCACGCCTAACGCGATGGAGCGCCTTCTCGCTGACTATTCCGGTCTGGTCGCCTGCGTCGATGAACTGGGTGCGAGTAATCATAAGCAACTTTCCTCACTGCTTTACAACATTACGTCAGGTACGGCAAAAGAGCGCCTGAACCGTGGCCTGACGGCAGATGAGCCGTTTAAATGGCGCATGTTTATTCTCTCCACCGGTGAGATGTCAATCTCCGAAAAGCTGGCTGAACAGAAAGCCGTGTTACAGGGAGGGCAGGAGCACAGGGCCATCAGTATGGAACTGTTGCCTGAGGATGCTCAAAAACCGGATGAACCGGTATCAGAAACACGTGCCCGTGCAGATGCACTGAAGACGGGGCTGGCAGAGGCTTATGGTCATGCCGGGCCTGCATTTATCGGCAAACTGTTATCCGGGAAAAATACGGCTGGCGGTCTTCGCACCTACGCAGAGTTTTCATCCTGGCTCCAGGAACAGACAGATGATTGCTGTAACGCACTGGAAGAGGCCCTGAGGGATGAGGGGCGTGATATTACCCGCGTTCAGCGGCGCGGACTGAAAAGATTTGCGCTGGTATGGCTGGCAGGAGAGAAGGCGCTGAAATATGGCCTTTTACCTTTCGAAAGCGATGCGGTGGCTGAATCCGTTATGTCCGCTGCACGACGCTGGCTGGATGATAACCAGAATCAGTATAACCCGGTGCGTAACATGCTGGAGGAGCTTCAGCTGACGCTGGTGACAAAAAGCAGCAGGCACTTTATCACCCTGCGTGACGAACATGCCCGATGCCCGGGAGATATGTGGGGATTCGTCCATTACAAAACCGGCGACTTCCTGATTTATGAATCGGTGTTTGAAAAGCTCTGTTCTGAAAAGGGACTTAAGACCGTTGATGTGGCCAGACCGTTAGAGCGTTCCGGTTATCTGCTTGGCGAAAGTGCCGGACACTATAAAAAAAGAGCGCTGAAGACGATGGCGCAGTCTTACTACCAGGTCAAAAAAGCGTTTCTGAAATGCAATGTGATGACCGAATTTTAACCCTGAATAAAACCATTTTGACTGAATAACAACGAATAGAAGGTGATGTATGATTTTTGAATCAGACCAGTACTATGACGGTTTTCCTCACGCTATCAGCAGCGAAAATGAAGAAAAAACCTCATTCAATGATTACGCTCTGGTTAACACACTGGCGGAGTGCCTGTATCACGACATTTCTCGTGAAATCTTCGATGGCAGTGAGCCGGCGCTCCGGGCCGTCATTGCCAACGGTCAGATTAAATTCCTGGCTCGTTATACGCTTAGAGGGGCCTGCTATTATGAACCCCTCGGCAGGTTCCCTCGTATGTCTATTAAAGACGCGCGCGAGTGTGCTCGTGAACTCTATAACAGATATGATGATAACCGGGTGCCGGATGAAGAATATGGGGCCATCCCGTTCTGACTGATGGCTGAACAGTAAAAAAAAAGCAGGGGCACTTGCCTCTGCTTTTCTGTTATCACAAGGACGGTAGCTGAGCCGTTATCCTTTCCGCCAGTAACTGACTGGTGTTCTGTAAGCGCTGAGGATGAAGATGCGCATACCGTTGTGAAGACTGACTGCTGCGGTGCCCCAGTTGAGCCTGAACGTCATACAGTGTTCCGCCGTAGGACACGATGAGGGCGGCAACCGAATGGCGGCAGGTATGAATACACACTTCTTTGTCGAAAATTCCCGCCCGACGCACGATACGCTGAAAGGCTTTAACCGGGTTACTCAGCGGCATTCCTTGTTTTTTACCTATAAACAACCACGGATTTCCCCGCTGTGTTGGCAGTGTTCTGATTACGTCCATCGCCAGTGAATTAAGATGAACAATCCGTCCATAGCCATTCTTGGTTTCAGGAAGCCACAGGGTGCGTTTAACCGGGTCAACATGCTCCCACTTAGCCAGACGCAGCTCATCACGACGAAGGCCGGTCAGTAACAGCAGTTTGACATAGCGGGCAGCTACGGGGCTGGTATCGTTATCGGCGGAGAGAAAAATACGACGAATTTCGTCCTCGGTAAAATAACGCTGTCGGGCGTTGTTCTCCCTGAGAAGCTGTACCACCCTTGCCGGATGAACAGAGGTCATGCTTTGCCTTCCGGCCCATGTAAAGACGGCTTTAATGAGTACGATGACACGGTTACAGGTAGCCGCTGACAGGGAAGTACTTAACGTCTGCTGAAGGCGCAGAATGCTGGCTGGTGTGATATCGCTCAGCAGCCTCTGACCAATGGCTGGACGGATATGATCGCGGTAGCGCTGAACATCCTTTCCCCAACTGCGTTTAGCGGATTTTGCCCATGGCAGATAATGCTGATTAAAGAGTTCATCGAACGTCAGCTCCATTCTCTTGTTTTCACGCTCCTGCTTAGGGTCAGTGCCGGTGGCAAGGGAACGTTTGTGTTCTATGGCAATCTGACGAGCAAGATTGACGTCCACTTCAGGCCAGTGACCAATGGCGATGGCGCGTTTTCGTCCATGATAAAGGTAGCGTAGCAAAAACTTTTTACGACCTTCTCTTCTGCTGACCAGACACTTGAGGCCGGAAATCTCGGTGTCGCTGTATTCGGCATCGGTACTGCGTGCATCGGATGTGTTAGGGGGCAGGGATTTAATGAGCTGATTAGTAAAACGGAAGCGTTTCGGGCTGGACATATAACCTCCTGTGACTGGTTTAAAGAACGTCAGGGTTGACCCATCCCCGGCACGGCGCTGTTAATGGCTGAGTTGATTTTCTGGTGTGGCTAAGGGAATGCTGGTGCCACATGGGATGAATGAAGACGAGAAATACAGCAAAAACAGGCGTTACGGTCTGCTTCTGGTCTTAAGGGGAAGATTGCCGTTGGGGAAGAGTTCACAGAAATAATATGTGTTTCAGTCGGGTATAATTACATGTGATAAGGGCAAAGAGCGTGCTTTGCTAAAATTTGACATGTTGAAGTCCACTCTTTTTAACGATGTCGTTATGGACGAGATGGCGAGTCTTGCTTAGATAATTAATCAAAATACTGTGACTTTGGACCCACGTTTACCACATTTCGAGCACTTGAGCCGAGTTTTAAGGTCTTCTAGAGTTACTCCCATTGCAACATACTGCTTAAGGTCGTTCAAAGTAAGGATTGTGGGGAGACGACAAAAAAATCCAGAGGCGCAACATACCAGCATCTCCGAGGCGTTTTTTAACCAGTCCTCAAGATTATCGTGCGATCTCGTTAGTCGTTCGATATCCGCTCTCCACTGCTGGATTTCATTACCGTTCCAGTCGATATTTAGCTCGATTTGTTTGGCAACGAACCGGTGTTTACCTCTGTTAACTGTGGGTTCATAGTCCTTACGTTGATCTTTGATGAGATCAGCCTCATAGAGGAAATCATCGTTTTTGTTGTCGGTATAATTAAAAATTACCTTAATTAAATCAATATCAACGTTTTGTTTTTTGATGAATAAACCCTGTGTTCCGCTTCCGTTCAAGTCCCGGCTAAAGTTAATG
Source organism: Enterobacter sp. EC_64 (assembly GCF_019584165.1). Lineage (NCBI taxonomy): Bacteria > Pseudomonadati > Pseudomonadota > Gammaproteobacteria > Enterobacterales > Enterobacteriaceae > Enterobacter > Enterobacter sp. EC_64. Next base: position 118,722 of record NZ_VDAS01000013.1, on the reverse strand, counting down.
TTGAGATGGCGGCGGAGTGAGAAGAAATAGCTGTGACCGTGCATAGTCAATGCAATTCTGGCTATGTCATTGCAGTTGTAGGGTGTGTGTGTATCCATGATGTTACCTTTAATTCATATTCGGTCGAGAGCGCCAGGAAACTAACCTAATATACCTTTTTTCTACACCAGTATTTGGATCAATTTTCATCCCTTTGGCCTGCTTCTTGTTGATTAGCTCTCAGCGATGTTTGAAATAGGCCATCAGTGGTCAGAATCATTTTTTACTTCCACTTTTTGCTCAGATTTGACCCTAAGGTCTAAGTTCCAATACGTTTCGCTCAATTACTATCACCCCTGATAAATTATTCTATGATGACGTGGAGGGCGGGGGATTCAGGCAATGTTAAGAAATGAAAGGTTTAAATGCGAATATTACAGGTGGAGGAGGTGGTGGATACCCCCGACTGACAAGGGGAGTTGATGGCGCTGAGTTCACCCCCTTGCCTGAAGAGGAGTCTCCCCGGTCTTCCCCCGGGGGTGATGGCAGGTAATCTGTTGTTAAATAAAGTAAATTATGAAATCCCCCATTTCCCCCGTATTCTCTGCTTCATTATGAATAATCTTAGAGAAAGGAACCGTAAAGGACCGTAGAAAGACCGTAGCAGTGGGGTAAGGAAGAGGCACATCAGAGGGTGTTGAGGTGTCTAAAAGTAACGAACATCTGCGAAAATGGCGAGAAATCCAGCAAACAAATAACGTGTTGCAACGACCAGAAATCTACCGTAGCCAGAAAAGGAAAAAGCCCCGCTTTTCAGCGAGGCCTTATGAATATTGGTGCCCGGACTCGGAATCGAACCAAGGACACGGGGATTTTCAATCCCCTGCTCTACCGACTGAGCTATCCGGGCAACGGAGCGCATTAAACCGCAATCGCGCCTTATCGTCAACATTATTTCGGGAAAAGCTGTTCAATTGCTTAACTTTGCGGCAATCTGATGGTTTACGCGTCGAATACGTCAAATTTAACAGGTTCGCTTACGTTAACGCCCCGCCCATACGGCACTGAGCAAAGCGCAGAATATCTTCTGCCAGCCGGTGCGCCGTATCCACATCGGCCTGGCTACGGTTCACCAGCATGCGGCTCAGGCAGCCCTCCAGCACCAGCTCCATCTGTTTCGCCACCATTGCCGGGTCATCCACTTCAAGACGGGTAAGCAGCTCGTGAGTGAAGTCATGCGCAGCCCGTTTTTGCTGCTCCGCCAACTGATGGACAGGATGGTCGGGATCGGGATAGAACGTACAGGCCGCAATAAACAGGCAGCCCGGATAGCGGTTGTTGCTGACACATTCCGTCAGGGCGGTATAGCGCGCCAGCAGCTTTTGTTCCGCAGTCAGTTCTTCATTCAGCATCAGTTGCCTGCGCCAGATATCAACCTGCTGGCTGAGATAGCGCAGAGCATCATAAACGAGCGCCTCTTTATCCGGCCAGAAGCGCTTAAGATCATCCAGGGGGTAATCGATACGGTCGGCTACCATCTCAAGCGTGGTGCTGGCGATCCCATAAATCTCAAGTAATTGCAGGGCTTGTCCCAGTACGTCTTCACGTTGCACGGTTATCTCCTCCGCTATTCCCAACGGTATGTTCCGTTTAAAGTGTTGTTTACGGTTGGCGATTGCGCAAATGCGCGCTAAATGCCGCTGCATCCATAAACCCGGTTACACGCTGTTCTGGCTGCTCCTGACCCTGTTGATTGAAGAACAGAATGGTTGGCAGCCCGAGCACGTTAAGCTGTTTTAGCAGAGCCTTATCCTGCGCATTATTGGCGGTTACGTTCGCCTGGAGCAGAACCGTCTCTTTCAGGGCATTTTGCACCTGTGGATCGCTAAAGGTGTATTTTTCAAACTCTTTGCAGGCGACGCACCAGTCGGCATAGAGATCGAGCATCACCGGTTTGCCCTTCGCCTGCGCAAGCGCGCTGTTGAGCTCATCGACGTTCTTAATCTGCATAAAGTTCAAATGCGCCTGCGTCTGGCCGACCGGCGAGCCGAACGCCCAATCCTGCAGAGGACGCACGCTCACCAGCGCGGCGGCGAGCAGGAGAATTTGCACCAGGCGCATCCACGCTTTTTTGGCCCCCAGACTGACGATAAATGCCCAGGAGAAGAACGCTACGCCGAGCATCGCCCACAGGCGAGTGCCCCATACGTCACCCGTAATGCGTTCCAGCAGAAACACCGGCAGCGCCAGAATCACAAAACCAAATGCGGTTTTCACCGTCTCCATCCACGGGCCGCTCTTCGGCAGCAGGCGGTTGCCAAAAACCGTGACCAGAATGAGCGGCAGGCCCATGCCCAGCGCGTAAAGGTATAACGTACCGCCGCCGAGCCACAGATTGCCGCTCTGGGCAATATAGAGCAGGATGGCGCTCAGCGGGGCAGTGGTGCAAGGGGAGCAAATCAGTCCGGCGATGGCCCCCATCATAAACACGCCGCCTGCCGAACCACCCTGCTGACGATTGCTCATCAGCGTTAAGCGGGTTTGCAGAGCTGACGGTAACTGCAGCGTGAACAGGCCAAACATCGACAGTGCCAGCAGGATAAATATCGCCGACAGGCCAATCAGCACGTACGGGTGCTGAAGCGCGGCCTGGAACTGCAACCCGGCAGCGGCGACCACAAGGCCGAGCGCCGTGTAGGTCAGCGCCATACCCTGCACGTAAATAAAGGCCAGCAGCAGCGCGCGTGCGGTGGAAAGGCGCTGTTTGCCGCCCAGTACGATGCCAGAGATGAGCGGATACATCGGCAGCACGCAGGGGGTAAAGGCAATGCCAATGCCAATCAGTAAGGCCCACAGCGCGGAGAACGGAAGGTCAGCGGTATCCTCATGCTTCTCGCCTGAAGGAAGAGGTGAAATCGTGGGCGACGCTTTCACCTCACTAAGCGGAACCACCTTTGTTTCCGGCGGATAGCAGAATCCGGCATCCGCGCACCCCTGATAGGTCACCGTCAGGGTCGCGCCTTTATCCGCCTGGTTCACCGTAACGGGCACGCTCAGGCGCTGGCGATAGATTTCGCTTTTGCCGTAAAACTCATCTTCATGCCACTCGCCAGCGGGCATCTGTAATGCGCCCACGCTGGCCTGAGCAGGCGTAATGCTCACCTGCTTGCGATAGAGGTAATAGCCCTCTTTCACCTGCCAGTTGAGCGTAAGGTCGTGCTGGTTTTGCTGGAAATCGAAAACAAACGCCCGATCGGCAGGAATGAAGTTCGAACGGCCGGGCGCGTCAAACAGCCCGGCAAAAACTGATGTGCTGCAAAGCAGCAGGATCAGCGTAAGGAAGCGTTGAGCCATGAGAGATAGTCGTTATCGCCATGAACCACTGGCAAGACCAGCAGTTCCGGGGTTTGGTAAGGATGATGAGATTTGAGGCAGTCCAGGAGTGCCTGCTGATTCGCCAGATTGGTTTTAAGCAACATCTGGACTTCGTACTCTTGCTCCAGCTTACCTTCCCAATAGTAAAGAGAGGTAGCGCCGGGGAGGAGCGTGACGCAGGCTGCCCGTTTTTCGGCCAGCACTTTGGCGGCGAGATCCTGGGCAGAAGCTTCATCAGGGGCGGTGCACAGTACGACAACGGCATCAGGCGTGTTCACAAGTCGACCTCCTCATCACGAAAGTCTTCACTATATCACGCAAGACGACTGGTCATTAATGAAACGGGCCGCTGAGCGGCCCGATTTTAACTATTTTTACAACGGCTAACCGTTTACAGCACAATGCCGCCGATGATAAAGCCGAGGACCACGCAAAGCGTAATCGCCACCACGCCCGGGATGAGGAATGCGTGGTTAAACACGTACTTACCGATACGGGTTGAGCCGGTGTCATCCATCTCCACCGCCGCCAGCAGGGTTGGGTAGGTTGGCAATACGAACAGGGCTGAAACCGCCGCAAAAGAGGCAATCGCCGTCAGCGGCGTCACACCCAGCATCAGCGCCGCAGGCATCAGCGCTTTGGTGGTCGCCGCCTGGGAGTAAAGCAGGGTCGCCGCGAAGAACAGCACGACAGCCAGCAGCCACGGGTAGTTGTGCAGCAGGTCACCAGCGACGGTCTGGATATCACTGATGTGCGCTTTCACGAAGGTATCACCAAGCCACGCCACACCCAGTACGCACACGCAGGCGCTCATACCGGATTTGAAGGTGCTGGCGTTCAGCACTTCGCTGGTATCAATTTTACAGGTGATGCTAATCAGCGTCGCGATGGTCAGCATGAACACCACAATCGCTTCGTTACGCGGCAGGACCGGGTTCTGGATCAGCCCCACGGTATCGCTGATGGCGGTCGCATAGAACATGACGGCAACAATACCAATCAGAAACAGCAGCACGGAGCGTTTCGCATGTGGCTTCAGTTCGAAGACCTGGCTGCCGCGCAGGCTCACTTCACCTTTTGCCAGACGCTCCTGATAAACCGGATCGTCTTTCAGTTCAGCACCGAGGAAGTTACACAGCACGGCGGTAATCATCACCGCAATCAGCGTCACCGGGATGCAGATCGCCAGCAGCGTCAGGTAGCTCACGCCCATCGGCTCCAGGATACCGGCGAAGAAGACCACCGCCGCGGAAATCGGCGAGGCGGTAATCGCGATCTGGGACGCGACGACGGCAATAGAGAGCGGACGCGACGGACGGATGCCCTGTTCTTTCGCCACTTCGGTGATCACCGGCAGCGTGGAGAAAGCGGTGTGGCCAGTACCGGCGAGAATGGTCATAAACCAGGTCACCAGCGGAGCAAGGAAGGTTATGTATTTCGGGTGGCGGCGTAGCATGCGCTCCGCCAGGCTCACCAGGTAGTCCATACCGCCTGCCACCTGCATGGCGGCAATAGCGGCAATGACTGCCATGATGATTTCGATAACGTCGAACGGGATTGCGCCGGGTTTAATCTGAAAGATAAGGGTAAGAACGAGCACTCCAAGACCGCCGGCAAAACCGATGCCGATACCCCCGAGTCGTGCTCCCAAATAAATCGCCAACAAGACGATGACGAGTTCTGCTCCAAACATAAGGACCTGCCTTGCTTATTAACAAGTTGATATTGAATTGTTGTATTTTGGTAACGCCTAAAAAGAAAAAAGGCACGTCACAAGTGACGTGCCTTAAGAAGCCTAGCCTGAACGGTTACTGTTCGCTTTCATCGGTATATCGTTTCGCTTTATAGGCCGGGTGCATCAGGTTCTGGGCTGAGAAAATATCGTCCAGCTCGGCTTCGGTCAACAGCCCGCGCTCCAGCACCACTTCACGCACGCTCTTACCGGTTTCGGCGCAAATCTTACCGACGATGTCGCCGTTATGGTGACCGATGAACGGGTTGAGGTAGGTGACGATCCCGATGGAGTTATAGACATAACCCTCGCAGACTTCTTTATTCGCTGTGATGCCGTTGATGCATTTTTCCAGCAGGTTGTAGCAGGCGTTGGTCAGAATGTGGATAGATTCAAACATCGCCTGGCCAATGACTGGCTCCATCACGTTCAGCTGCAGCTGACCCGCTTCAGAGGCCATGGTCACGGTCGTATCGTTACCGATGACTTTGAAGCAAACCTGATTCACTACTTCTGGCACGACCGGGTTCACCTTGGCTGGCATGATGGACGAACCTGCCTGCAGTTCTGGCAGGTTGATTTCGTTCAGGCCAGCGCGCGGGCCGGAAGAGAGCAGGCGCAGGTCGTTACAAATTTTGGACAGTTTCACCGCCAGACGTTTCAGCGCGCTGTGTACCATGACGTAGGCGCCGCAGTCGGAGGTCGCTTCAATCAGGTCTTCTGCAGGCACAACCGGCAGGTTGGACACTTCAGCCAGCTTCTGTACCGCCAGCTGCTGATAGCCATCCGGGGTGTTCAGACGCGTACCGATGGCGGTAGCGCCCAGGTTCACTTCCAGCAGCAGCTCGGAGGTGCGCAGCAGATTTTTAGTCTCTTCGTTCAGCAGGACGTTAAACGCGTGGAATTCCTGGCCGAGGGTCATCGGCACCGCATCCTGCAGCTGGGTACGACCCATTTTCAGAATGTCCTGGAACTCAACCGCTTTACGCTGGAAGCCATCACCCAGCTGGTTGATCGCATCCACCAGTTTCACCACGGAGGCATACACCGCGATACGGAAGCCGGTAGGGTAGGCGTCGTTGGTGGACTGGCATTTGTTGACGTGGTCGTTCGGGTTCAGGTACTGGTACTCACCTTTCTGGTGACCCATCAGCTCCAGGCCAATGTTTGCCAGTACTTCGTTGGTATTCATGTTGACGGAGGTGCCCGCGCCGCCCTGATAGACGTCAACCGGGAACTGATCCATGCATTTGCCGTTGTTCAGCACTTCATCGCAGGCTGCGATAATCGCATTTGCCGCGCTTTTAGGAATGGTTTGCAGCTCTTTGTTGGCCAGGGCTGCGGCTTTCTTCACCATCACCATGCCACGAACAAACTCAGGGATGTCGCTGATTTTGCTGTTGCTGATGTAGAAGTTTTCAATCGCTCTCAGAGTGTGGACACCGTAGTAGGCATCCGCTGGAACTTCCCTGGTACCCAACAAGTCTTCTTCGATACGAATGTTGTTTAACATGTGAACCTTCTTTTCAAGCTGCCGATGGATTGTACTAAACACACAGTATTTATGTGGTTTTGAATATTTTCTGACCGACGATTATTCCCTCAATCAGCCAGATGCTCGAGATCATATGCTGATGATAGCGAATTGCCGTAAGCTGGATCACTTATTATCGAGCCGATTCCATGATAATTATTAATCTGTGAAATGGGTCACCGCTTTAATATTTCCAAAAAAAATATCCGTGCAAACTGATTGAATTTTCGCTAACCGTCACCATCTCATACAAACGCGCGTCGCGAACACATTCAGACAGGGGCCGATGGCCTCTGCCACACAGGAGATGCCAGTGCGCTGGATACCGTTTATTGCTTTCTTTCTCTATGTTTACATTGAGATTTCCATTTTCATCCAGGTTGCCCATGTGCTGGGCGTCCTGCTGACGCTGATTCTGGTGATTTTCACCTCCGTCATCGGCATGTCGCTGGTGCGTAATCAGGGTTTCAAAAATTTCCTGATAATGCAGCAAAAGATGGCCGCAGGCGAAAGCCCGGCGGAAGAGATGATCAAAAGCGTGTCGTTGATTATTGCGGGGCTGCTGCTGATTCTGCCCGGGTTCTTTACCGACTTCCTCGGCCTTCTGCTGCTTCTGCCGCCGGTGCAAAAGCACCTGACCATGAAGCTGCTGCCGCATCTGCGCTTTAGCCGTATGCCGGGCGGTGGGTTCAGCACCGGGCCAGGCGACACGTTTGAAGGGGAATATCAGCGTAAGGATGAACAGCACGACCGTCTGGATCACAAAGACGATCGGTGATTTTGTTGCCCGGTGGCGCTTCGCTTACCGGGCCTACTAAAGCGCCAGCCACAACACCGCCAGCATGACGATGGCATACACGCTCTTCCATCCCACCATTGCCAGCAACAGCAGGCACAGTAGCCCCCCGACAAGCGCCAGTGCTTTATAACGGCCTTTCAGCAAACGGCATCCCGCCAGCATACACAGCAGGTAGATCATGATGAAAATGCCGTTGGCGTAGACGAGCAGCGTATCCAGATTGACCTTCAGGGCGTAAATGCACAGCGTACTCACCACGCAGCAGCCCAGTACGGCATTCAGGGCATTCAGCGGCAGCTGGCGTTTAGACAGCCGTGCGAGGCGGTTATCAGGTCTGTAAAGCGCCTGAGACCACACCAGACGGGCAAAGCTCTGGATATAAATGTTAAGGCTAGCAAAACAGGCCAGATAGCCGATAACGCAGGCGATCCACAGCGCCTTCACACCAAACAGTTCAACCACAATACCCGGCAGCGATGCCGCGGCGGCGAGATCGGCTCCGAAAGCCTTGAAGTGCAACACCAGCACGGTACACGCCCAGTACACCGTGCCTGCCAGCAGCAGGCCGATCATCAGTGCGCGGGGGAAATCACGTTCAGGCTGCTTAAATTCCGACGCCAGATGGGCAAAGGCTTCCAGACCGACAAAACACCAGAACATGACGGAGAGCGCGGCAAAAAGCTGTGAGTGGTCGACGTCTGTCACGGCCGGGAAGGGAATCTCTTTTACGGTGATATCGCCCGCCCACCAGATAGCGGCAACGAGCGCGACAATCAGCACCGCAACCAGTGTCTGCAGGTTGGCGCTGGAGCGGGCTCCGCGTGAACCCACCCACCAGACGATAGCCAGCGTACCCAGTTCGGCCAACAGCAACTGCTCGTCATGCCAGCCAAACAGCGCCTGGCCAAAGCCGGTTGCAATGTGCAGCGCCGCAGGAAGCCCAACCGGAATAACGGAGAGAAACAGCCAGCCGGTCACACGCTCCAGTCGCGGGCCAAATGCCAGCCCGACAAAATGCGCCACGCCGCCCGCGCTGGGGAAATGCCGCCCCAGGATGGCAAACACAATGGCAATCGGGAAAACCAATACAATCAGAACGGGCCACGCCCACAGACTGTTATTTCCGGCTACCAGTGCCGCCAGTGCAGGTACGGCGAACACGCCCGTCCCTAATAAGGAGGTTGAGAGCAGGCCGACGCCCTGCGCCAGCCCCAACTCCTGCTTGAGTCCACTCATTGACATCGTCCTGCCAATTCCAAAAGAGAGGCGATGGTAACACTTTCGCAAAATTTTTTTTCAACTCCCCCTTGAAGGGGTAAAAAGCTATCCCCATCTCTCAGGGCACTAGTCGGAAAACCGCATGCGGGCCGGCGTCATCCATAACTGATAATGACTTTCTCAAAGGAGAGCTATCAATGAGTATTCGTCCGTTACATGATCGTGTGATCGTCAAACGTAAAGAAGTTGAAACCAAGTCTGCTGGCGGCATCGTTCTGACCGGTTCTGCCGCAGCCAAATCAACGCGTGGCGAAATCATCGCTGTCGGTAAGGGCCGCATCCTGGAAAACGGAACTGTGCAGCCACTGGACGTTAAAGTTGGTGACATCGTAATTTTCAACGATGGCTACGGCGTGAAATCCGAGAAGATCGACAATGAAGAAGTGTTGATCATGTCCGAGAGCGACATTCTGGCAATTGTTGAAGCGTAATTTACGCACGAGAATTTGAGGAAATAAGAACATGGCAGCTAAAGACGTAAAATTCGGTAACGACGCTCGTGTAAAAATGCTCCGCGGCGTAAACGTACTGGCAGATGCAGTTAAAGTGACCCTGGGCCCGAAAGGCCGTAACGTAGTGCTGGATAAATCCTTCGGCGCGCCAACCATCACCAAAGACGGTGTTTCCGTAGCACGTGAAATCGAGCTGGAAGACAAGTTCGAAAACATGGGTGCGCAGATGGTGAAAGAAGTGGCCTCTAAAGCGAACGACGCTGCAGGCGACGGTACCACCACCGCGACCGTGCTGGCGCAGGCCATCATCACCGAAGGTCTGAAAGCCGTTGCGGCGGGCATGAACCCAATGGATCTGAAACGTGGTATCGACAAAGCTGTCGCCTCCGCTGTGGAAGAACTGAAAGCGCTGTCCGTACCGTGCTCTGACTCTAAAGCCATTGCTCAGGTTGGTACCATCTCCGCTAACTCCGACGAAACCGTAGGTAAACTGATCGCGGAAGCGATGGACAAAGTCGGTAAAGAAGGCGTAATCACCGTTGAAGACGGTACCGGTCTGGAAGACGAACTGGACGTGGTTGAAGGTATGCAGTTCGACCGCGGTTACCTGTCCCCATACTTCATCAACAAGCCAGAGACTGGCGCTGTTGAGCTGGAAAGCCCGTTCATCCTGCTGGCTGACAAAAAAATCTCCAACATCCGCGAAATGCTGCCAGTGCTGGAAGCCGTTGCGAAAGCAGGCAAACCGCTGGTTATCATCGCTGAAGATGTTGAAGGCGAAGCGCTGGCGACCCTGGTGGTTAACACCATGCGCGGCATCGTGAAAGTGGCTGCGGTTAAAGCACCTGGCTTCGGCGATCGTCGTAAAGCGATGCTGCAGGATATCGCTACCCTGACCGGCGGTACCGTCATCTCTGAAGAGATCGGTATGGAGCTGGAAAAAGCGACCCTGGAAGACCTGGGCCAGGCGAAACGCGTTGTGATCAACAAAGACACCACCACCATCATCGATGGCGTGGGTGAAGAAGCCGCTATTCAGGGCCGCGTTGGTCAGATCCGTAAGCAGATCGAAGAAGCGACTTCCGATTACGACCGTGAAAAACTGCAGGAGCGCGTAGCGAAACTGGCAGGCGGCGTTGCGGTAATCAAAGTCGGTGCTGCGACCGAAGTTGAAATGAAAGAGAAAAAAGCGCGCGTTGACGATGCCCTGCACGCGACCCGTGCTGCGGTAGAAGAAGGCGTGGTTGCGGGTGGTGGCGTTGCGCTGGTGCGCGTTGCCGCTAAACTGGCTGGCCTGACCGCTCAGAACGAAGACCAGAACGTGGGTATCAAAGTTGCGCTGCGCGCAATGGAAGCGCCTCTGCGTCAGATCGTGTCTAACGCCGGTGAAGAGCCATCTGTGGTGGCGAACAAGGTGAAAGCGGGCGAAGGTAACTACGGTTACAACGCGGCAACTGAAGAATACGGCAACATGATCGACTTCGGTATCCTGGACCCAACTAAAGTGACCCGTTCTGCTCTGCAGTACGCGGCCTCTGTTGCTGGTCTGATGATCACCACCGAATGCATGGTGACCGACCTGCCTAAAGGCGATGCGCCTGACTTAGGTGCTGCTGGCATGGGCGGCATGGGTGGAATGGGCGGCATGATGTAATCATGTTGTTCTGAACCTCTCAGAACGAACCCCGGGCAGAAATGCCCGGGGTTTTTTATTGGATGCTATTCGAAAGTCCCTTTGACGCACACGGCACCTTCACGCACCATCTGGCGGCCTTTGGCCCAGACCTCGCGAATCTTCAGATCGTCCGTCAGTACCAGGAAATCCGCGTCGCATCCGGGCGCTATCCGTCCCTTATGCTCCAGCCCGAGAAACGCCGCCACGTTTCGCGTAAAGGGAAGAAGCGCCTCTTCCAGCGGCAGCTGATGCCGGCTGACCAGCTGCTGCAGCGTTTCAAGCAGAGACTCGAACCCCGCCACGCCCATCCCCACCAGATTGCCGCTCTCATCAAATTTCGGCTGGCTGCCGTTGCCGTCCGAACTGAGCGTAAGCCGGTTAAACGGCACCTGCGCCTCGCGGGCCATCACGATGGCGCTGGCGGCGTCAATCGGTTCACTGATGCTGGTCGTGATGTCGATAAAGCCGCCTTCGCGGGCATAGCTCAGCGCGGCAAGGAACAGCGCCTGGGCGCGGTTTACGTGCGTTGGCAGCAGTTTCACGCGGGGAACGTCGGCGTTATTCAGGATGCTAAACAGCGGCTCCAGCAGCTTTGGGCTGTTGCCGAGGTGAAACACGGAAATGCCCGCTTTGGCACCCAACAGCCCGCCTACGCGTGACTGGGCAGCCATACTGGCGAGCTGGTCCTCTGCTGGCGCGGAAGAACGATGGTCAGAGATCGCGCATTTCACGCCAATGATTTTATCAATCAGCGCCACGTCTTTTTCGACACTGCCGGTGATGGTCGGCGAAGGCAGCCCGTACGCCCCCGTCAGCATCCATGCGCTGATCCCTTCATGCTCAAGCGCCCGCGTTTTTGCCAGCAGCGATTCAGGATGCCGGGTCACGCCGTCGGTGCCCAGCAGGCCAACAACCGAGGTGATGCCTGCGGCAACGAGTGCAGACAGGCGAACTTCTGGCGTGCGGGTGTGAGGGCCCGCCTCACCGCCGCCACCGATCAAATGCACATGCTGGTCAATAAACCCCGGGCAAACCACCGCCCCAGCCAGATCGCTTTCCGGGCAGTCTGGCCTCGTTGTTCCGTGGTTCGCTTTTTCGATCGCCACGATTTTTCCCGCAGCGATCAGCAGATCGCAACGTCCCTTATCCTCCGGGGCGTAGAGATGTGCGTTGCGGAAAAGGTGAGGGTTCAGCACTGAAAAATCCATTTTTATCTCCTCAGAAGAGTAGCTGCATCACCCACATTGAGAGCAGGGCATTAATGACACAAAGAGTAATAATATGCGGATAATATTTCGGGTTTACGCCGGCGGTACCCAGGCAGCGGCCGGTGTTTTGCACCGGATTGCCCATCAGATAGATGGCGGGCAGCAGGATGGTGGCATCGTGGCCGTTGAGCGTGCCGGCGGCGACCAGGCTGGCGCAGACGCCCACGCCGCCGCCCATACTCATCACCGAGGCCAAAAGAACCGTTGCCGCCGCACCCGGAAGGCCCCACAGCGCCATAATTGGCTCGCATATCTTGCCGACAATATCCAGCAGGCCGGTGACCTTGAGCGCCTGAATGATGACAAACGCCATAACGACGTTTGGCAAGAGGCTGGTGGTGGCGATGGTAAAGCCGCGCCGGGCGCCATCAATAAACATATCCATGATATTTTTACGCGGCTGGGCGATCATGTTCTTCCTCCTGAAGACGACGATTTTCCATGTGGGCGATCCACAGGCGCAGGACGTTCGCGCCAACGAATTTAAACACCAGAATAACGGCCAGCGGTGTAATCACCGGGATGGTAATGAAGGTGAAGAGCGCGGCACCGGAAGAAAAATAGTTGGTAATGATGGCGCTACCGCTGGTCTGAAAGGTGGCGAAAATAGCGCGCTCCTGGTCCGTAATCGCGCCTTCATCGGTTAACTCTTTGGTCATCCCTGCCGCCGCATCGGTGTTTTGCAGGTTGGCAATCAGCGCCAGGGAGCAAACGCCCGGCACACCCAGCAGCGGACGTAAAATGGGGGTCATAAGCTGCTGTGCGGCACGCAGCCCGCCCAGACCTTCGGTGACGGCGATGATACCAAGCGATAAAATGACCGAGGGAGCCAGCTCAAGGGCAAAGAGGAAACCGTCTTTCGCCCCCGTTCCGCCCGTTCCGCGAAACGTCAGGGCGCCGTTGACCGGGCCAAAGCTGCCGTTTAAGACGGTAAAATCCAGCACGCGCCACCATTCGGTGCTTTTGGCGAAAAAGCCCGAGAAAAAAACGATGGTAAGTACAAACGCCACATAACCCACCCATGTCACTTTTTCCTCTCCTGAGGATGATGCACTCATAAAACCTCCTTTTTTAGTCGCGTACAAAAGTTGTACGTTGCATCACTAAAAACGATCGGGGGCTAAAACACGATATCCCAAAGGTTATTATCAGAATTCATTTAAGATGTCGGAGGAGTGCCTCGCGGAATCTGGCTCGCAGAAATGCGCGGGGGTTTTTCTTTTAGTCATCTTTTAGGTATAAGATTTACACACGGACAATTACTGTCCAGCTTATTGAAAACGAGGAATAACATGCGCGTAAAAGTCTGTGCAGGGATTGTAGGGGCAGCACTGCTGCTGGCGGGTTGTAGCTCCAGCAATGAGCTGTCGGCAGCGGGCCAGGGCGTTCGCTTTGTGGAAGATAAGCCTGGCAGTGAATGCCAACTGTTAGGCACGGCAACCGGTGAACAAAGTAACTGGATGTCGGGTCAGCACGGTGAGGAAGGCGGTTCTATGCGCGGAGCGGCGAATGCCCTGCGTAATCAGGCTGCGGCAATGGGCGGCAACGTGATTTACGGCGTAAGTAGCCCAACGCAGAGTATGCTGTCCAGCTTCGTGCCGACCGCCAGCCAGATGACGGGCCAGGTCTATAAGTGCCCGAACTGATGTAATGTGCTAATGGCGCTACGCCCGGCCCTGTAGGGCAGGTAAGCGTAGCGCCACCTGCCTTTTTAGTGCTGCCGCAGCTGCAAATCGAGCGGCGTCTTGCTCGGCTCTCCGCCAATCTCGCGTGCCAGCTTCGGCACCATATAGCCTGAAACCAGCGTTAACAGTTCGCGCATAATCTGCCGGGCTTCTTCATCCGTCACCATGAAATGCGCCGCGCCCTGAACGCGATCCAGCACGTGCAGGTAATACGGCATCACGCCCGCATCAAACAGGGCATTGCTCAGATCGGCCAGCACGCGGGCGCTATCATTCACGCCGCGCAGCAGCACGCTCTGGTTCAGCAGCGTCACGCCCGCTTTACGCAGTCGCGCCATCGCCGCGCGAAACGCATCGTCAATTTCGTTCGCGTGATTAATATGATTCACCAGCAGCACCTGCAGGCGAGATTGCTCCAGGCGTGCCACAAGGCCGTCGGTGATACGTGCCGGAATAACAATCGGTAAGCGGCTATGAATGCGCAGGCGCTTAATGTGCGGGATGGCTTCAAGCTGAGTCAGCAGCCAGTCCAGCTCATGATCTTTCGCCATCAACGGGTCACCGCCGGAAAAAATAATCTCATCCAGCTCCGGATGGGCGGCGATATAGTCCAGCGCGACCTGCCAGTTGCGTTTATTGCCCTGGTTTTCGGCATAGGGGAAGTGCCGACGGAAGCAATAACGACAATTTACCGCACACCCGCCTTTTACCAGCAGCAGGGCGCGGTTGAGATATTTGTGCAGTAAACCCGGCACCACGCTATTCTGCTCTTCCAGCGGATCGGTGCTGTATCCCGGCGCAGTAATGAATTCATCCTGCGAAGTAAGCGTTTGTTTTAATAGCGGATCGTCGGGGTTGCCTTTCTCCATCCGCGCCACAAACGCACGGGGAACGCGCAGGGCGAAAAGGCGCTTTGCCTCGCGGCCTGCAAGCAACTCTGGGTGCTGATCGAGGTCTAAAAGACGCAGCAATTCATCAGGACTGGTGATTACATCGGCAAGTTGCGATAACCAATCTTCTCTGGACGGGGTGTTTAGGGTTACAATATGCGCCATTTTGTGGCTTAGCTACCAGTTAACAAATTTAGAGGGCCTTATGGCAACGTACTATAGCAACGATTTTCGTGCTGGTCTTAAAATCATGATGGACGGCGAACCGTACGCGGTTGAAGCCAGCGAATTCGTTAAACCAGGTAAAGGCCAGGCATTCGCACGCGTTAAGCTGCGCCGTCTGCTGACCGGTACCCGTGTTGAGAAAACCTTCAAGTCTACTGACTCTGCTGAAGGCGCTGATGTTGTTGATATGAACCTGACCTATCTGTACAACGATGGCGAGTTCTGGCATTTCATGAACAACTCCACTTTCGAACAGCTGTCTGCTGATGAGAAAGCGGTAGGTGACAGCGCTAAATGGCTGCTGGATCAGGCTGAGTGCATCGTGACCCTGTGGAACGGCCAGCCTATCGCAGTGACCCCACCAAACTTCGTAGAACTGGAAATCGTTGAAACCGATCCAGGTCTGAAGGGTGATACCGCAGGTACCGGCGGTAAGCCAGCCAAACTGTCTACCGGCGCAGTGGTGAAAGTGCCACTGTTCGTACAGACTGGCGAAGTGATCAAAGTGGATACCCGCTCCGGCGAATACGTATCCCGCGTGAAGTAATTTACGTATGATTGAAGGCGCAGCGCCCGCTGCGCCCGATTTTTTGCAGGCAGGGATGATGAAACGTACCGTTAAAATTCTGCTTCTGTTAGCGCTCTCCAGTGCATTGCTTTCTGGCTGTAACACCACGCGTGGAATGGGACAAGATATCCAGGATCTGGGTCATATCATTTCTCACGCCGCCAGCTAAGTTCGTCTAATTTTCCTAAAAATGCTTCCTCTTCCGTCAACCGGCGGGATTTTGTCTATTCTTAAGTTGCTATACACAAAACAACTTTGGCTATAAAAGGAAGATATTATGGTTAAGAAGACAATTGCAGCGATCTTTTCAGTCCTGGTACTTTCTTCAGTGTTAACGGCCTGTAATACCACGCGTGGCGTCGGTCAGGATATTTCTGAAGGTGGTAGCGCAATCTCTGGTGCGGCAACAAAAGCTCAGCAGTAATGAATAAACGGTACGGGACCAGCCGGGTTTCGTACCGTCAGCTTTCTGATTCCTGCAGGGATAAGAACGGAGAAAAACGCGTATCCATATGTAATTTCATGCGGATATTGCGTTTATAGGTATAAACCGTTTTTCCGTTGATGCTCAGGTGAGCGGCAATTTTTTGATTGCTCGCGCCGTCCATCCATAACGTCAGCACCTTCTCTTCCTGTCGGGTCAGCAAGGGAGCCGCCGCCGTTGGCCTGTCAGCGCTGGCGCGCGAAATTAACGCGTCGTTGATAACCGTTGCCACCTCTTCGAGACTGGCGTTTTTTAACAGCGACGACCAGACCGGAAACTTCCCAAGCCAGTCGGTCATCCCGCTGTCCTCTCCCGACTGCAGCAAAATAAACGGTAATCGTTCACTGGCGTTAAGCAGGGAAGAGAGCTGCTGAAAATGGTGAATATCCTGCCTGAAGCCGTACAGGTCAGCGATAACCAGCGTTGGTTTCCATTGCAGAATGTGTTCTCTGGCAAGAAACAGATTATTCAGCCCGGTCACAACGTAGTGTCCCGGGAACAAACCGGAATGATTGAGCCATGCTTCAAACCCCGCGCGGGTGAAGTGACAACGGTCAATCAAAAGAATTTTGAACATATTTTATTCGCAGTCGGCTAGTGGTTTGGCTTCCTGCCATCAGAAAGCACATCATCATAGAGAAGTCGGATGAGTGCTAAAAGCCGGAACTCCGCGCCATACTGCGGCTATTTCTTGCCTTAACGTGTTCAGCAAAAAAGGATTGAAAAAAAATAGCACGCTAACCACAATAGGTGGCGTAATCTCTGCCTTACGGGACGACCCGTAAGCGTTTCTTTCACCGGGGACGGCCCCAACTTGCATTAAGTTAAGGAGCCTGACATGTCCTGGATCATTCTTTTTATTGCTGGCCTGCTCGAAGTGGTATGGGCGATTGGTCTCAAGTACACCCACGGATTTACCCGCCTGACGCCCAGCGTCATTACCGTTACCGCCATGATAGTCAGTATTGTTCTGCTATCCTGGGCGATGCGCTCTTTGCCTGTGGGAACGGCTTATGCCGTCTGGACGGGTATTGGCGCAGTGGGGGCCGCCATCACCGGCATTCTGCTACTCGGCGAGTCAGCGAGTCTGGCGCGTATCGCCAGCCTCGCTCTGATTGTGGCCGGGATCGTTGGGCTTAAGCTCAGCACCCACTAATGGGGCTGATTTACCCAGATAAGTTTTGATACATCAAACCCTTGCCGGGTCGCGACGTCCAGCATCTGCTGCTTCATTTCGGGTGAAATAGTTGGCGTGCGGGAGAGTATCCACAGGTAGTCGCGATCCGGCCCACAGACCAGCGCATGGCGATACGCTTTGTCGAGCGCTATCACGTTATAACCGCCATAAAACGGACCAAAGAAAGAGACCTTAAGCGCGGCCCGTCGCGGGTCGCCAGTGAAGTACGCTTTTCCCACCGACTGCTGCCACATCTCCCGATCGGGATTATAGCCCCGGTTGATCACCTGAATACCGCCATCATCCATCGGACTGTAATTCGCAGTGACCTTCTCTAAACCCTGCTCAAACCGATGGTCGAGGCGCGCGATTTCATACCATGTTCCAAGGAAGCGTTGTGCATCAAAAGGCGTGACGACGGTGACGCCAGGAGGCGGGGTAGGGGAACTGCAGGCAACCACTAAAAACGCGGCTGTCACCGCGGCGATAACAGGCAGAATGCGCATAGGAGTTTCCTTACTGTTTTTTGTTAAGTGTAGATGACAGCAGGAAAAATGCGGAAGATTGTGCGGCGAATTTCGCCGCACACCGTGGTTTTGAAGGCCGGGTAAGGCGAAGCCGCCACCCGGCAATGTTTTACTGCAGCGCGTCGAGGATACGGTATGCCGCCTCAACGCGTGCCGGGTTCGGATAGCTTTTATTCGCCAGCATCACAATGCCGAGCTGCTTTTCAGGAATAAATGCCACGTAGCTGCCAAACCCGCCCGTCGAGCCTGTTTTATGGACCCAGGAGGCCTTGACCGGTGGCGCGGGTGGATTCACTTCTGCCACGGGCAATGGTGCCAGCGCCACCTTGTTATCACTGCCTCCGACGACGGTTTTGGCATCGACCGGCCAGTTGAGCATCTCCCAGCCCAACCCCTGATACATGGCCCCCACGCGCCAGTAGCGAGACTGTGCCAGAGCAATGCCTTGCTTGAGTGAGGGAGCCTGAAGAGAATCCGGCTTCATGTTGGCTATCACCCAGCTCGCCATATCCTTCACGTTAGTTTTTACGCCATAGGCTTCCGCGTCCAGCATCCCTGGCGAAACGTGGACCGCTTTACCCTCACGGTATCCCCAGGCGTAATGCGCCTCTTCCGCTTTCGGGACGTTAATCCAGGTATGGTCCAGCTTGAGGGGTTTAAAGACCCGCGTCGTCATGGCCTGCTCATAGCTCATGCCGGAAGGTTTAACCGCCAGCGCACCAAAAAGACCGATGCTGGCGTTAGCGTAAAGACGCGTGGTGCCCGGCTTCCACTGCGGCTGCCAGTTTTGATAAAAGCGCAGCAGAGAAGCGGTATCCGTGACCTCATCCGGCACCTGTAACGGCAGACCGCCTGCGGTGTAGGTTGCCAGATCCAGCATGCGAATGCCCTGCCACTGCTTGCCCGTGAGCTCAGGCCAGTATTTTGCTACCGGATCGTCCAGCGCTACTTCACCCCGGGCAATGGCATCGCCGCCCAGTACGCCGGTGAAGGTTTTACTTATAGAGCCCAGCTCAAACAGGGTTTGCGGGGTGACGGGTTTGTTCGCCGCAACATCGGCTTTACCGAAGGTAAAGTAGTGTGGCTGACCCTGATAAATTACCGCCACCGCCATACCCGGAATGGCCTGCGCGTTCATCAGCGGCGTAACGGTACGTTCCACCACCTCAGCCAGCTGTTTTTCGGACATCGGTGCGGCGAATGCAGAGTTGGCGACGCTGAGCAGCAGGGCACAGCTTAGGGATTTTGTCATCATCGGTTATCTTCCGTAATAGCAGTTCAAGGGAGTGTCCGGGCCCGTCAGACCGCTGTAGTCTGTTGGATTTGACTGTGGCTGACAAACGGTTAAATTTAGCATTAGCTGTTAATTTTTCTAACGGATGGGACCATGACCCGCAGCTATCTTCCGCTTAATTCCCTGCGGGCGTTTGAAGCCGCCGCCAGGCACCTCAGTTTTACGCATGCCGCTATCGAGCTGAATGTCACCCATTCCGCGATTAGCCAGCACGTAAAGGCGCTGGAACAGCACCTTAATTGCCAGCTGTTCGTCCGCGTTTCGCGTGGGCTGATGCTGACCACGGAAGGCGAGAATTTGCTGCCGGTGCTGAATGACTCGTTCGACCGAATTGCCGGAATGCTGGATCGCTTTGCCAGCCAGCGCGCCCAGGAGAAGCTGAAAATTGGCGTGGTGGGTACCTTTGCTACCGGGGTGTTATTCTCGCAGCTCGCTGACTTTCGTCGCTGCTATCCGCATATCGATCTTCAGCTGTCGACGCACAACAATCGCGTCGATCCGGCAGCCGAGGGGCTTGATTACGCCATTCGTTATGGCGGCGGGGCGTGGCACGGCACGGAAGCGACGTTTCTTTGCCCTGCACCGCTTGCGCCGCTTTGCACGCCTGACATCGCTGCCGCCTTGCACACCCCTGCCGATATCCTGAAGTTTACCCTCCTGCGTTCTTACCGGCGCGACGAGTGGACCGCCTGGATGCAGGCCGCGGGAGAAAACCCGCCTTCACCGACGCACCGGGTAATGGTATTTGATTCGTCCGTGACCATGCTGGAAGCCGCGCAGGCAGGTACGGGCATCGCGATTGCCCCTGTCGATATGTTCACCCATCTGCTGAACAGTGAGCGCATTGTGCAACCCTTTGCGACGCAGATTGACCTTGGTAGCTACTGGCTCACGAGGCTGCAGTCACGCGCAGAAACGCCCGCAATGCGCGAGTTTGCTCAATGGCTGGTGGGGAAGATGCAGAAATAAAAGGCCCGCCGGATGGCGGGCCAGAGGCGTCAGATAGTGATCACGGCAATCAGCGTCACCACGGTCAGGATGGTCGCCAGACCGTAGAATACCCATTTCCCGCTCGGTACATGGATTTTCAGGTCATGCATCGCATGGTGAATACGGTGCAGGCCACACCACAGCGGCAGGACGATCATCAGGAAGATGAACACGCGACCAATAAAGCTGCTCGCGAATGCCAGTACGCGTTCGTAGCTCAGCGCATCGCCCGGGAACAGCCCCAGCGGCAGCATAATGCCCACCAGCAAAATGATGACGGGGGCAATGATGGCACTCCACATGCCGCCTGCGCCAAAGAGGCCCCAGAAGACCGGCTCGTCAGAACGTTTTGGATTTGGATTGATCACAGTAGTCTCCTTACCAGAACAGTGCGACAAACAGAATGACCACAGTGACCAGAATCGTCACCGCCCAGAGCCCCTTAATCACCGGTTCTGGCCCCATTTTCTCGCCTTTTACGATGATGTTCGCCGCTTTTGGCGCCAGTTCAAACCAGGTTTTGGTATGCAGCAGCGCGGCTGCAAGCACGATCAGGTTCAGAATGACAATGATCGGGTTTTGCAGGAAACCGACAAAGCTGGCCCAGGTTTCCGGGCCATGCTTGAGGGCAAAAACGCCGTACATCAGCTCAAGGCTGAACCAGACCGCCGGTACCGCTGTGCCTTCACGCAGCATGTAGAAGCGATAAAACGGCAGGTTTTTCCACCAGGTGGACGGCACAGGCCGCACATAGGCTTTGCGTTTAGTCGTCATCATGCACTCCTTAGCGTGGTTTCAGGGTAGCGATAAGAAAGTCTTTCGAGCTTTCCACTTTACCCTGCTGAATGGCGGCGGCCGGGTCGACGTGCTTCGGACAGACTTCGGAGCAATAACCCACAAAGGTACAGGTCCAGACGCCGTTCTGGCTGTTAAGCTGCGCCATACGTTCTTTTTTACCGTGGTCGCGGCTGTCTTCGTTATAGCGGTGCGCCAGCGTAATGGCGGCCGGGCCGATGAACTCGGGGTTCAGGCCAAACTGCGGACAGGCGGCGTAGCAAAGACCGCAGTTAATGCAGCCGGAGAACTGATGGTATTTCGCCATCTGAGCCGGGGTCTGGGTGTTTGGCCCCTGATCCGGCGTGCGCGGGTTGCCAATGATGTAGGGCTTAATGGCTTCCAGGCTTTCGATAAAGTGGGTCATATCGACTACCAGATCGCGCTCGATAGGGAAGTTGCCCAGGGCTTCGACCTTGATGCCTTTGGTGTAGTCACGCAGGAAGGTCTTACAGGCCAGCTTCGGCACCTTGTTGACCATCATGCCGCAGGAGCCGCAGATCGCCATGCGGCAGGACCAGCGGTAGCTCAGGTCTGGCGCCAGGTTGTCTTTGATATACCC
This sequence comes from Enterobacter sp. EC_64, assembly GCF_019584165.1. Taxonomy (NCBI): domain Bacteria; kingdom Pseudomonadati; phylum Pseudomonadota; class Gammaproteobacteria; order Enterobacterales; family Enterobacteriaceae; genus Enterobacter; species Enterobacter sp. EC_64. The sequence continues at coordinate 97,394 of NZ_VDAS01000013.1, read as the reverse complement.
GAGCGCGTCCAGCAGGGAGGTTTGCTCGTCGTAAGGAACTTCATAGAAAGCGCTGTGAGGTGCGGCATCCACTTCCGGGTTGTAGCGCACCACTTCAACTTTCAGTTTTTGCATCTCAGCCATTCGCCTTCTCCTTCTTCTCGGCGGCTTCTGCTTCTGCACCGTACACGCGTTTAGCCGGCGGCAGCGTGGTGATTTTCACGTCGCTGTAGTCCAGACGTGTGGTGCCATCCGCATCGCGCCAGGCGAGAGTGTGTTTCAGGAAGTTGACGTCGTCACGTTCGGTACAGCCTTCATCAAGACGCTGATGCGCCCCACGCGACTCTTTACGCGCCAGCGCAGAGTGCGCCATACATTCCGCCACGTTCAGGCCGTGGCCCAGCTCGATGGTGTAGAGCAGGTCGGTGTTGAAGACGCTGGAGGTGTCGGTGATGCGCACGCGCTTGAAGCGCTCCTGCAGTTCCGCCAGCTTATCGACGGTTTTTTGCATCAGCTCAGGGGTACGGTAGATACCGCAACCTTCTTCCATCGACAGGCCCATCTCGTCGCGGATCTTAGACCAGTTCTCGTTACCTTCCTGGTTCACCAGGTCTTTCAGGCGTTTTTCAACGTCTGCGACCTGCGCATCCAGCGCGGCACCGTTAGCTTCGCCTGCGGTTGCCGCTCGTTCCATCGCGCGCTCGCCCGCCATGCGGCCAAAGACCACCAGCTCGGCCAGCGAGTTTGAGCCGAGGCGGTTAGCACCGTGCAGGCCCACGGAGGAACATTCACCGACGGCGAACAGACCCTTAATACGGGTTTCGCACTGCTGGTCGGTTTCGATCCCGCCCATGGTGTAGTGCGCCGTTGGGCGTACCGGAATTGGCTCTTTCACCGGATCGACGCCGACGTAGGCTTTCGCCAGCTCGCAGATGAACGGCAGACGTTCCAGCAGCTTTTTCTCGCCCAGGTGACGCAGGTCGAGGTGAACCACGTCGCCGCGCGGTGTGGAGATGGTGTTGCCTTTGCGCCACTCGTGCCAGAAAGCCTGAGAGACTTTGTCGCGCGGGCCGAGTTCCATGTACTTGTTCTTCGGCTCGCCGAGCGGGGTTTCCGGGCCCATGCCGTAATCCTGCAGGTAGCGGTAGCCGTTTTTGTTGACCAGGATACCGCCTTCACCGCGGCAGCCTTCCGTCATCAGAATGCCGGAGCCCGGCAGACCGGTTGGGTGATACTGCACGAACTCCATATCGCGCAGCGGCACGCCGTGGCTGAGCGCCATACCCATACCGTCGCCGGTGACGATGCCGCCGTTGGTGTTATAACGATAAACACGGCCTGCACCGCCCGTCGCCATCACCACCGCATTGGCGCGGATCTGGACGAGCGTGCCTTCCATCATGTTCATCGCCACCAGGCCGCGCGCGTGTCCATCATCCACCAGAATGTCGAGGACGAAATGCTCATCAAAGCGCTGGATTTGTGGGAACTGAAGGGAGGTCTGGAACAGGGTGTGCAGCATGTGGAAGCCGGTCTTATCGGCGGCGAACCAGGTACGTTCGATCTTCATGCCGCCGAAGCGACGAACGTTGACACTGCCGTCCGGACGACGACTCCACGGACATCCCCACTGTTCAAGCTGGGTCATCTCCGTTGGACAATGGTGCACAAAGTAGTCAACGACATCCTGTTCGCAAAGCCAGTCGCCCCCTGCAACCGTGTCGTGGAAATGGTATTCAAAGCTGTCATGATCCTGCGCAACGGCGGCGGATCCTCCTTCTGCGGCCACCGTGTGGCTGCGCATTGGATAGACTTTTGAAATCAATGCGATTTTAGCGTTGGGATTAGCTTGCGCTGCAGCAATCGCAGCACGTAATCCAGCCCCGCCAGCGCCTATTACGGCAAGATCGGCCTGAAAAGTTTGCACGACATTCCTCCAGATTTTTGTTATTTCGCAACGCGATAAACTAAAGGTAGTTCACCCGTCCAAAAGGACGATTGCGAAAGCGTTTCCACTGCTCCTTTATGGGTAAAACAGTATAACCGTGTAGATGTCAGGGAAATTTGACGTGTTCGATTTTTTTGCTGTTCTGTCCGGCGATTTATCATTGAGATTGATGAATTGCATCACGCAATTGTTCACCTAAATGAAATGCGCTTTTTTACTGCGCAAAATTTGTCTCTGTCCCTGCTAACGAGTAGACTTCGTGCCCTTGTCTGAAATCGGAGAACAACTCATGAGCGAAACGGCCACCTGGGAGCCGAGCGCATCCATCCCTAATCTGTTAAAACGCGCTGCAATTATGACGGAGATCCGCCGTTTCTTTGCCGACCGCGGCGTCCTGGAGGTGGAAACCCCGTGCATGAGTCAGGCAACGATAACGGATATTCATCTGGTCCCGTTTGAAACCCGTTTTGTTGGCCCCGGCCACTCTCAGGGCATGAATTTGTATCTGATGACCAGCCCGGAATACCACATGAAACGCCTGCTGGCGGCGGGATGTGGTCCGGTCTATCAGCTGTGCCGTAGCTTCCGCAACGAAGAGATGGGTCGTCACCACAACCCGGAATTCACCATGCTGGAGTGGTACCGCCCGCATTATGATATGTACCGCCTGATGAATGAGGTGGACGATCTGCTTCAGCAGGTTCTGGATTGCTCAGAAGCGGAAACGCTCTCTTATCAGCAGGCCTTCCAGCGCCATCTGGAAATCGATCCGCTGTCGGCGGACAAAACCCTGCTGCGCGAAGTGGCTGCAAAACTGGATCTGAGCAACGTGGCAGATACCGAAGAGGACCGCGACACGCTGCTGCAGCTGCTGTTCACCTTCGGCGTGGAACCGCAGATTGGCAAAGACCGTCCGACGTTTGTCTATCACTTCCCGGCAAGCCAGGCGTCACTGGCGCAGATCAGTACCGAAGACCACCGTGTGGCAGAGCGTTTTGAGGTCTATTACAAAGGCATTGAGCTGGCGAACGGCTTCCACGAACTGACGGACGCCCGCGAGCAGGCGCAGCGTTTTGAGCAGGATAACCGCAAGCGCGCCGCGCGCGGCCTGCCGCAGCAGCCTATTGATGTTAATCTGCTTGAAGCATTAAAAGCAGGTCTGCCGGATTGCTCCGGCGTGGCGCTGGGTGTTGACCGTCTGGTCATGCTGGCCCTGGGCGCAGAGCAGCTTGGCGATGTGATTGCCTTTACGGTCGATCGCGCTTAAAGAATTGCCGGGTGGCGCTGTCGCTTACCCGGCCTACTCGGTCATTTGGCCCTGCCACATTAAAAACTGCCACATTATCAATATACGGGTCTTTTTCTTAATTTGCCCCTTATAGCCACAATATTAGTCTGGTCATCTGCTACCATCCGCGCAGTTTAATTCCTTTTCGGATGGTTCTATGTCCCAGTCACTCAAAAAGATGACCCTTACCGGGCTCATCCTGATGATATTTACCTCAGTCTTTGGCTTTGCCAACAGCCCATCAGCGTTCTATCTGATGGGTTACAGCGCGACGCCGTTTTATATCGTTTCGGCTCTGTTCTTCTTTATCCCGTTTGCGCTGATGATGGCGGAGATGGGCTCGGCTTACCGGAAAGAAGAGGGCGGGATCTACTCATGGATGAACAACAGCGTCGGCCCGCGTTATGCCTTTATCGGCACGTTTATGTGGTTCTCCTCTTATGTCGTCTGGATGGTCAGCACGGCGGCCAAAGTCTGGGTGCCATTCTCCACGTTTCTTTTCGGTGCCGATAAAACGCAGGTCTGGTCGTTAGCCGGGCTGAGCTCCACGCAGGTCGTCGGGATTCTGGCGGTATGCTGGATGGTTGTCGTGACGCTGGTGGCGTCTAAAGGCATCAACAAAATTGCCCGTATCACTGCCGTTGGCGGTATTTCCGTGATGTGTCTGAACCTGGTGCTGCTCCTGGTGAGTATTGCCATTCTGTGCCTGAACGGTGGTCATTTTGCGCAGGAGGTGAATTTCGTTTCCTCGCCTAATCCAGGTTACCAGTCCGGGCTGGCCATGCTCTCCTTCGTGGTGTTTGCCATCTTCGCCTACGGCGGTATTGAAGCGGTGGGCGGGCTGGTCGACAAGGCCGAGAACCCGGAAAAGAACTTTGCCAAAGGGATTATTTTTGCCGCTATCGTGATTTCCATCGGCTATTCACTGGCGATTTTCCTCTGGGGCGTCAGCACCAACTGGCAGCAGGTATTGAGTAACAACACCACCAACCTCGGGAACATTACCTACGTGCTGATGAAAAGCCTGGGGATGACGCTGGGTAACGCCATGCACCTGACGCCGGAAGCATCGGCCACCATGGGGATCTGGTTTGCGCGCATTACCGGCCTGTCGATGTTCCTTGCCTATACCGGCGCATTCTTCACTCTGATCTACTCGCCGCTGAAAGCGATCATCCAGGGTACGCCAAAAGCGCTGTGGCCGGGACGCATGACCCAGCTCAATACCGCAGGCATGCCTGCCAACGCCATGTGGATGCAGTGCCTGCTGGTGTGCGTGTTTATTCTGCTGGTGTCATTTGGCGGTGATACCGCATCGGCGTTCTATAACAAGCTGACCCTGATGGCGAACGTGTCGATGACGCTGCCGTACCTGTTCCTGACCCTGGCGTTCCCGTTCTTTAAGGCGAAGCAGGAGCTTGAACGTCCGTTTGTGATTTTTAAAACCAGCGCGGCAACGCTGCTGGCGACCACGGTGGTGGTGCTGGTGGTGGCGTTTGCCAACATCTTTACCATTATTCAGCCGGTAATTGAGGCGAACGACTGGAACAGCGCGCTGTGGATGGTCGGCGGCCCAATCTTCTTCTCGCTGTTAGCGATGGGAATTTATGAGAATTACCGTCGACGCGCGACGGCGTACATCGCAGAAGTGGCGTAGCGGGAATATTCCCCTCCCGAAAGGGAGGGGAGACGCGTTATAAGCTGCCCGCCGGGCGCGTACGCGCCGCTGACGTCAGCGTTCTTCCCGTTTTACGCCCGTCCAGGCTTTCCAGACGCATCTGGAACGGTGGGAACGGCATATCAATACCGTGCTCGCGGAAGCCCGCCAGAATCAGCTGGTGGATCTCATGGCGCAGCGGCATACGGTGTCCCATTTCGGCGGCGTAGATACGCAGCTCGAAAATCTGGATCCCCTGCTGTAAATCCACAAGGAAGACTTCCGGCGCCGGGTTGTCGATGACCAGCGAGCAGCGCTCCGCGGCAGTGTAGAGGATCTGGGTGACCTCTTCACTGTTCGCGTCCGACGGTGCCGGTACCGTCAGCACCACACGGGTAACGGAGTCTGAGAGCGACCAGTTGATGAACTGCTCGGTAATAAACGCCTTGTTTGGCACGATGATCTCTTTCCGATCCCAGTCGCTGATCGTCGTCGCTCGGGTGTTGATCTTCGTGATGCTGCCGGTCAGATCGCGGATGGTGACGGTATCGCCAATGCGGATCGGCTTTTCGAACAGAATAATCAGGCCCGAGATGAAGTTGGCGAAGATCTCCTGTAAACCAAAACCTAACCCAACGCCGAGCGCTGCGACGAGCCACTGGAGCTTCGACCACTCAATGCCGATCATCGAGAAGCCAACCAGTCCACCAAACAGCATGATCAGATATTTGGTAATGGTCGTGATCGCATAGCCCGTACCCGGCGTCAAATCCAGATGCTGCAGCAGCGCCAGCTCCAGCAGCGCCGGGAAGTTACGCACCAGTTGGGTGGTGATGATCAGCACCAGAATGGCAATCAGCACCGCCCCTAAGGTAATCGGCTCCAGGCTTTCAACGCCCTGCACCGTAGAGGTCACGTCCCACAGCGAGATGTTCTCCAGGAAGCCAAATGCCGAGTGGATCTCCGACCACAGGAAGATCACCGACAGGAGGGCAATCAGCATCAGGATGGAGCGAACCAGACGCAGGGACTGGGTACTGATGGCATCCAGATCCAGTTCGACCTCATCCGCCTCCGTCGTACCTTCCGTACTGTTAACGTGGTTTGGCTCTTCCTCACCCCGCGCGCGCTGGGCGAGGATCTCCGCCCGGCGATGCTTGGCACGGTCAAACGCCAGACGGCGGCGCTGGATCAGCATCCAGCGGCGGATAACGTGATACACCACCAGCAGCAGGAACCAGATGGCCACCGAGGTTTCGAGACGTGCCAACAGCGCCTGCGACGTCGCCAGGTAACCCACCGCGGCTGCCAGCATCGCAATCAACGGTGCGCTGAGCAGCAGGTTCCAGAGCAGCCGGTTGAACATGTTGTCGCCGCTGCCGGTTTTATCCAGATAGAGCGGAATACCCGCGCGCTTCAGGCTGAGCGTGACGATAGCCAGCGCTCCGCATATCAGCATAAAGCAGAGGCGGCCCAGCGAGCCTGAAAACTCCCGGTCGTTGAGATTATCGAACATGATCAGCGCCATAATCAGCGGCACAATCAGCCCGATGCTCATCAGATAGTAACGCATGGCGCGCGCCACGCGATTACGCGGCCAGCCAAAGTGGGCGATGAACAGGCCATTGGGTCGCGCAAAGGTGGCGCAAATCATCACCACCCACAGCAGCGGCACCGTGGCGGTGACGCCATCGCCAATCGCTACCGCGAGCGGATAGGGCCAGGCTTCCCGCAGGCCATAGCCCAGCGTCATCCACAGCACCGGCAGCGGGGAGGCGACGAGAATCGACCAGAATACCGTGCGCAACGTCAGCCAGAAGTGATCCTGGGTAACCTTCCCCACCCGGGAACTGGAACGCTCGAGGAAGCGGGTGAAATGTCTGCGCGAGTAAATGCTGAAGCCCACCAGAATTAACGCCCCCAGCAGCGGGAAAATGGTCTCTTTGCTGGTGAGCATCATCACGCTGGCCTGTCCCAGCTGGCTGAAGGTATCCAGCGAAATCAGACGGCGCAGATCCTGGACAATCTCAATTGGCCACGAGAAGGTCATCGGACGCACGTCGGACGTCCAGAAGAGATAACGGTGCGTCGCCTCGTTCACCTCTTTCAACGCATCTTCCAGCTGGCTGTTGGACACTTTTAGCTTGGTCAGCTCAAGAATCAGCGTATCCCCGCCCTGGAGCAGAGAGTTCAGCAGTTCACGCTGGGTACGCAGCTGGGCTTCCAGAATGCGGCTTTGCTCGCTGGTCAGGGGCTGTCCGTCAGCCTGACGGATCTGGCGGATTTGCGGCTGCTTATTGAGAAGATCTTCAAAATGCAGTCGCTGAACGCGTAGCTGGGCCATTTCGGTATCCAGCTGCTGCGGCTTTGGCATCTCCGGCAGGCGCGCGACCTGGGCGCGTAGCGCTTCGCCCAGCAGGTTTGACGATCCGAGCCACTGGGACTGTTCGCGCAGGGTGTTGAGCGCCTGGCGAACCTGAAGGGTTTGATTAGTGGCCTGACGCTGCTGCGAGGCCACCAGATCCATACGCTGCGCCTGTTGATTCAGCGCGGCCGAAAGCTCACGGTTGACCTTAAACTGCTCGACGATGCCGGCAGGCAGGTTATCGCTATTTTCTGCCAGCAGCTCGGTACTTTCCAGCGCGCGCTCCGCTTCACGCTGGCGCTGGCTATTGAGCTGGTTGCGCAAGGCCTGAAGATAGGCGTCCAGCTGCTCGCTCTGCTTCTGAGCGAGTTCTGAGCGCATCCGCGACAGCTCCTGGCGGTTATTGGCGGAAAGCTGTGCCAGCTCGAGCTCATCGACAAGGGCCTTCAGGCGAGCTGATTCTGCCTGCAGGCCCAGATTTTGGGCCTGCGCCTGTGGCGTGTTGCCGTTTTGTGTCCCCACGCGGCGCTCAACTTCATTAAGCTGGCGGCGGGCGTCGGTTTGCTGCTGCGGAAGCTGGCTGAGGGAGTCGGCAATTTCGCGCGCTCGCTCCTGCTCCTGCTGAGCAAGGCGGCTCTTTTCCAGAAGCTGGCTGCTGACCTGCAGGATCTCCTGGTTCAGCGCGTCGGAGGTCATCCCTGCCGGCACATCGCGCGGTTCGTCGCGCAAGTTATTGAGCTGCGCGCGCAGCGTCTGCGAGAGTTTGGGGAAGTTGTCGATAACCTGCTGATACTGCTGAGCGCGCTCAAGCGAGCCTTTCCGCTCCTCAAGCGCGTTCAGTGCGGACTGGAGCGACTCGACGGTCTCCGGCTGAGCGGGTTTGGCCGCTTTTGCCTGCTCCAGTTCCTGGGTTATCTGTTTGGCGTCGGGGGCTGTCGCTGCGTACGCCCCCATGCTGAGGCACCAGGCCATCAGTAGAACGATAATCGGGCGCACGTCAGCGATCCTTCTGTTGTTAGCCTTCGTCTTTTTTGTCGTCAACCAGCGGGCTGGCGTCGTGCTCGGCGTGAATCTCTTCCTGTGACAGCGGGGCAGGCTCTGCATCCGGCGTCACGAAGGTTTCGGTAGAGACCGCCAGCGGCTGGCCCAGCTTTGTCACCGACAGGCTTTCAAGCTGTTCAGCCAGCTTCACTTTGCCCGGCGCAAACAGGTTGATCACGGTGGAGCCCAGCTTAAAGCGGCCCATCTCCTGACCTTTGAGCAGGGCCACGGAACCTTCCGCTTCACCGGCAGGCCAGGTCCAGCGTTTGATCACGCCTTCGCGCGGCGGGGTGATGGTGCCTGCCCAGACGGTTTCGATGCTGCCGACGATGGTCGCACCGACCAGAATCTGGGCCATAGGGCCAAATTCAGTATCGAACAGGCAGATGACGCGCTCGTTACGGGCAAACAGGTTTGGCACGTTCTGCGCGGTCAGGTGGTTCACGGAGAACAGATCGCCCGGGACGTAAATCATTTCACGCAGGATGCCGTTACACGGCATGTGCACGCGGTGGTAGTCGCGCGGTGACAGATAGGTGGTGGCAAAGGTACCGTTGCGGAACAGATCCGCCATCAGGTAGCTACCCGCCAGCAGCGCTTCCAGGCTGTAGTTATGGCCCTTCGCCTGCAGAATTTTGTCGTCTTCGATGTTACCCAACTGGCTGATCACGCCGTCTGCCGGCATCACCAGGACGTTAGGGTCGGTGTTCACCGGGCGCACGTCGTCACGCAGCGGGCGCACGAAGAATTCGTTGAAGGTGCGGTAGCTGGCGGTATCCGGCTTCTGCGCCTCTTTCATGTCGACCTTGTAATATTTTACGAAAAGGTCGATGACCAGTTTGGTCAGCCAGCCTGCGCGTTTGCTCGCGCCCCAGCCCGCCAGGCGAGTGAGCCACAGTTTTGGCAGAATGTATTGAAGCGAAAGTTTAAATGCGTTTAACAAGGTAGCCTCCAGGCCATTGTTTTGTCGTTCCTGATCCGGCGGTAAGCCACCGGAACCTGAAAAAAGGGGACGATTTTAGCGATGCTTAGCTTAGTTGTCAGTTATCAGAATCAGAAAAGTTTTTACGCGTTTTTACCTGATCCATGCTCTCAAGAATGCGGTGATAATTCTCGAAGCGGGTCTCCGCGATTTCGCCTTTCTCAACCGCTTCACGGATAGCGCAGCCTGGATCGTTATCGTGTTTACAGTCGCGGTACTTGCAAGCGCCTAAATAATCATGGAATTCGACAAATCCGTTAAAGATTTGTTCCGGCTCCAGGTGCCATAAACCGAACTCTCGCACGCCCGGGGAGTCGATCACGTCGCCGCCGTGCGGGAAGTGATACAGGCGTGACGCGGTGGTGGTGTGCTGGCCGAGGCCCGAGACGTCAGACACATCGTTGGTGAGGATCTCTTGCTGAAGGCCAAGCAGGTTGTTCAGCAGGCTCGATTTACCCACGCCGGACTGGCCCGCAAAGATGCTGATGCGGTCGGTCAGTGCCTCTTCAAGCGGTTTCAGGCCATCTTTGGTGTAGCTGGAGACCATCAGGACGCGATAGCCAATTTTGCGATAGATATCCATCTGCTCATTGACGAAGGCCATCCCGTCGTCGTCCAGCAGATCGATTTTGTTCAGCACGATGATCGGTTCAACCTGCAGCGTTTCGCAGGCGACGAGGTATCGGTCGATAATATTGAGTGACAGTTCGGGCAAAATCGCCGATACGATAACAATCTGGTTAATGTTGGCGGCAATCGGTTTGACCCCGTCGTAGAAATCGGGACGGGTTAACACGGACGTACGCTCATGGACCGCTTCAACGATACCTTTTACCGTTACGCCTTCCGCCGCCTCTTTACCCGGTCGCCAGACGACGCGGTCGCCGGTCACCAGAGAACGAATGGTCCGGCGGATGTTGCAGCGGTGAATCGCACCATCGGCGGATTCCACGTCAGCGTGCATACCGAAACGGCTGATGACTACGCCTTCCGTTGGGTCGCCAAACAGGTTGTCGTCGTAATCGACCTTCTCCGCAGTGGTTTTAAGACGGCGCTGGTGATTGGCATTCACGCGGCGCTGCTGCCCTTTGGAGAGTTTATTTTTACTCAATCGCACTGGCTCCTGGTCGCCCGTAGGGGGCAAAACCTCTATGATACACTCTAATTAATACTAGTTAACCTGCTACTGCCGGTTATGCGAGAAGGGTGGAAAATAACATGAGCGCGGATGAAAACAACCTGATTTGGATCGATCTCGAAATGACCGGGCTGGATCCCGAGCGCGATCGCATCATTGAAATTGCGACCCTGGTGACGGACGCCAACCTGAATATCCTGGCGGAAGGGCCTACGATTGCGGTGCATCAGTCTGATGACCAGCTGGCGTTGATGGACGAGTGGAACGTGCGTACCCACACCGGCAGTGGCCTGGTGGAGCGCGTGAAGGCGAGCACCATGGGTGACCGTGAGGCGGAGTTGGCGACGCTTGAGTTCCTGAAACAGTGGGTTCCGGCGGGCAAATCACCTATTTGTGGGAATAGCATCGGCCAGGATCGTCGTTTCCTGTTTAAGTACATGCCGGAGCTGGAGTCTTACTTCCACTACCGCTATCTGGATGTCAGCACGCTGAAAGAGCTGGCGCGTCGCTGGAAGCCTGAAATTCTCAACGGCTTTAAAAAGCAGGGGACGCATCAGGCGATGGACGATATCCGAGAGTCCGTGGCGGAGCTTTCTTACTACCGCGAAAACTTTATTAAGCTGTGATTTTGAGATCCGGCGCCTTGCGTGGCCGGGTTTTTGTCGTTAAATTGTGCAGCTTGCCGATTAAATAAGCATTTGAACTGAATTTCGAAAAAATCGCTTTAAGGGGGGTTGCAGCTAAAAGGATTTCTCGTATAATGCGCCTCCCGTAACGACAGAGAATTACACGTTACGACAGCAACAAAAGCAGTGCAGATTTGCGGGAATAGCTCAGTTGGTAGAGCACGACCTTGCCAAGGTCGGGGTCGCGAGTTCGAGTCTCGTTTCCCGCTCCAAAATTTGAAAGTGCTTTCACAGCACAGACTGCCCAAGCGGGAATAGCTCAGTTGGTAGAGCACGACCTTGCCAAGGTCGGGGTCGCGAGTTCGAGTCTCGTTTCCCGCTCCAAAATTTGAAAGTGCTTCCACAGCACGGACCACCCAAGCGGGAATAGCTCAGTTGGTAGAGCACGACCTTGCCAAGGTCGGGGTCGCGAGTTCGAGTCTCGTTTCCCGCTCCAAATTCTTCTTCATCTCTAAAATATCCACAGCGAAAAGAATCGCTGGGGACGTTTTCTGTTTTCTCTGAAATACTCTTGTGAACAGAGTTATCCACAGAAACTGCGCTTAACCGAAACAGGGTTAAAACTTAGCAGGGTGAATAATATCTTTATAACATATTGTATTTACATCATAAAATTTGATTTCAAAATGTTATTGAGATCACTTGATCTCTTCTCCAGCCCAGATGGCGCTTGAGTTTGTAATTTTATTCACAGGCTGTGAATAGTTCAGGCATCCCGCGGAAGCCCTTTTTCAATCACCCTCACCAGACGCTGTTTCTTCGGTAGCTGCACCTCGACCACACAGGCATTACGTTTCTCAACTTGCTGCGCAATCGCCCATTCTATGTGTTCATCAAGAAGTGGGTGCTCACCTCTACGGCTTTCAAGCGCCCGAATATTCGCTTCATCCCACGGGGCATTCCCCAGCGCGACGGCCACATTTCGCAGCCAGCGCAGATGGCCGATACGGCGAATGGCCGAACCCTCCGTCACTTTCAGGAACCAGGCTTCGGTCCAGGCGAACAGTTCAGCGAGCGGCGGGGCATGGAGCGCCTTGCGCGGGCTGAAATCCTCTTCGTCCGTGAGCTGTGAATAGCGGTTCCACGGGCAGATGAGCTGGCAATCGTCGCAGCCGTAGATGCGGTTGCCGATAAGCGGTCGGAACTCCTCCGGAATGGCGCCTTCCAGTTCGATCGTGAGGTAGGAGATACAGCGGCGCGCATCAACGGTGTAAGGCTCAACGATGGCGCCGGTGGGGCAGATGGTCATACAGGCCACGCAGCGGCCACAGCCTTCCTCTACCGGGCCGTCTACCGGCAGCGGTAAATCAATCAGCAGTTCACCGAGGAAGAAGAACGATCCGGCGTCGCGGCTAAGAATAAGTGAGTGCTTACCTGTCCAGCCAAGCCCGGCTTTTTCGGCGATCGGACGCTCAAGAATAGGCGCGGAATCGACAAAGGGTCTAAAATTCAGCGAAACACAGTGCTGTTGAATAGTTTCCCCGAGTTTTTTTAAACGGTTACGCAGAAGCTTATGGTAATCACGACCGAGGGCGTACCGGCTAACGTAACCCAGCGAGGGGTCTTTGAGCGTGCGCGCAAAGGCCGCATTGGCGGGCAGGTAGTTCATGCGCACGCTGATGACGCGTAATGTGCCCGGCAAAAGCTCGTGTGGACGGGCGCGCATCATGCCATGACGTGCCATCCACTCCATTTCGCCGTGGTATTGTTTGTCCAGCCAGGCCTGCAGTTTGGGCTCGCTGGCGGAGAGGTCGGTATCGGTAATGCCTACCTTCTGGAAGCCAAGCTCAGCACCCCACTGTTTGATTTTTTGCGCTAATTCATTGAGATCGAGGGGCTGTGACATGACGGACCATACGGTGAAGAAAAACCCCGCAAGTATACCACATTCCATCTGGCATGCGGATGACCTCCGGCGCGCCGAAAAAGAGGCTGCAGACAGCCTCGGGATTACCCTGTATGAACTGATGCTCCGCGCGGGTGAGGCAGCGTTTGACGTTGCCCGTAGCGCCTGGCCGCAGGCCGCCCACTGGCTGATTCTGTGCGGGCACGGCAACAACGGCGGTGACGGCTACGTCGTCGCCCGTCTCGCGGTGGCTGCGGGTATCCGCGTGACCTTGCTGGCTCTCGAAAGTGATAAACCGCTGCCGGAAGAGGCCAGCGCGGCGCGGGAGGCATGGCTGAACGCCGGCGGTGTGATTCATGCGCCTGATATCGTCTGGCCAGAGGATGTTGATCTGATTGTTGACGGGCTGCTGGGCACCGGGCTGCGCAGCGCGCCGCGCGAAAACGTTGCCGCACTCATTGAACACGCTAACAGACATTCCGCGCCGGTAGTCGCCCTGGATATTCCCTCTGGACTGATAGCACAAACCGGCGCGACGCCGGGGGCGGTGATTCAGGCGGCACATACGGTAACCTTTATCGCCCTGAAGCCAGGATTACTGACCGGCAAAGCGCGGGATGTCGTCGGCGTGCTGCACCACAGTGCGCTGGGACTGGAGAGCTGGCTCGCCGGGCAGGACATGCGCATCGCGCGTTTTGATGCATCGCAGCTTGCTGAATGGCTCCCGCCGCGCCGGCCGACGTCCCATAAGGGCGATCACGGCAGGCTGGTGATTGTGGGCGGTGACCACGGTACGGCGGGTGCGATTCGCATGACTGGTGAAGCGGCTCTGCGCAGCGGCGCCGGATTAGTGCGAGTGCTCACTCGCATTGAGAATATTGCGCCGATCGTCACGGCCCGACCGGAGCTGATGGTCCATGAGCTTACGCTCCAGACGCTGGAGGAAAGCCTCGAATGGGCGGACGTGGTGGTGATCGGTCCCGGGCTTGGGCAGCAGGCGTGGGGTAAACAGGCTCTGCAAAAGGTCGAGAATTTTCGCAAACCGATGCTGTGGGATGCCGACGCGCTTAACCTTCTGGCAATAAACCCGGATAAGCGTCACAATCGCATTCTGACGCCACACCCCGGCGAAGCCGCGCGGCTGCTTAACTGCAGCGTGGCAGAAATTGAAAGCGATCGCTTACTTTCTGCTCAGCGTCTGGTAAAACGTTACGGAGGTGTTGCCGTTTTAAAAGGGGCGGGAACCGTTGTCGCCTGTGACGAGACGCAGGGCATTATTGATGCCGGAAATGCGGGCATGGCGAGCGGCGGCATGGGCGATGTGCTTTCCGGCATCATCGGCGCATTGCTTGGACAGAAACTTCCCCTTTATGATGCAGCCTGTGCGGGCTGCGTGGCCCACGGCGTTGCGGCAGATAAACTGGCTGCGCGTTACGGTACGCGCGGTATGCTGGCCACCGATCTCTTTTGCACGCTGCGGCGTGTAGTTAACCCGGATGTGATTGACGTAGAAAATGACTAATCGAGCGATTCCTTTACCTGATGAACAAGCCACTTTAGATCTCGGCAAGCGCGTGGCGCAGGCCTGTCAGGGGGCAACCGTCATTTATCTGTATGGTGATTTAGGGGCGGGTAAAACCACCTTCAGCCGGGGTTTTTTGCAGGCGTTAGGGCATAACGGGAATGTGAAAAGCCCAACCTACACGCTGGTAGAACCGTACACCCTTGAAAATCTCATGGTGTACCACTTCGATTTATACCGCCTTGCGGATCCTGAGGAGCTGGAATTTATGGGGATCCGTGATTATTTTGCCAACGACGCCATTTGCCTGGTGGAGTGGCCGCAACAAGGTGCGGGTGTGCTGCCTGACCCGGATGTCGAAATTCACTTAGATTACCAGGCTCAAGGGCGTGAGGCACGCATCAGTGCTGTTTCCTCATCAGGCAGTTCCTTACTGGCGCGTCTGGCCGGTTAAGCGTAGGGATGACGGGATGATAAATCGCGTTAAAGGTTGGTTGTTGGCTGCCACCGTGCTGCTGTGCGCGCAGGCCGGGGCGGCAAATCTTTCAGATATTCAGGTATCGAACGGCGAAAGCCAGGCCCGGATCACGTTCAGCTTTATGGGCGATCCTGAGTATGCGTTTTCACAGCCAGACAGCCACAGCGTGGCGCTGGATATCAAGCAGACAGGCGTGATCCAGGGACTCCCGCTGCAGTTCAGCGGCAACAACCTGGTGAAAAGTATCCGTTCGGGTACGCCGCAGGATAGCCAGTCGTTACGCCTGGTGGTCGATCTGACCGAAAAGGGCAAAACGAAGGCGGTGAAGCAGCAAAACGGGGCGAACTATACGGTGGTCTTTACCATCAATGCCGATGTCCCGCCACCGCCTCCACCGCCGCCTGTCGTTGCCAAACGTGTGGAACAACCGGTGTATACGCCGCGTCCTGCTGAACCCGCGCGTAATCCGTTTAAATCGCAGAACGATCGCATCACTGCGGCAACCAGCAGCAATACGGTGACCCGTCCGGCGGTGAGTACGCGCCGTGCTGCGACCAGCGGTGACAAAGTGATTATCGCCATTGATGCAGGTCATGGTGGACAGGACCCGGGTGCGATTGGCCCGGGTGGGACGCAAGAGAAAAATGTCACCATCGCCATTGCCCGTAAGTTGCGTGCACTGCTCAACGACGACCCTACGTTCAAAGGCGTGTTGACCCGCGACGGGGATTACTTCATTTCGGTAATGGGGCGTTCGGACGTCGCGCGCAAGCAGAATGCGAATTTCCTGGTTTCCATCCACGCGGATGCTGCGCCTAACCGTAACGCGACCGGTGCCTCGGTATGGGTACTCTCGAACCGTCGCGCCAACAGCGAAATGGCCAACTGGCTGGAAGAGCATGAGAAGCAGTCTGAACTGCTAGGCGGCGCGGGCGATGTGCTGGCAAACAGCCAGTCAGACCCGTATCTCAGCCAGGCGGTGCTGGATTTACAGTTCGGTCATTCTCAGCGCGTCGGGTATGATGTGGCCACTAACGTATTGAACCAGCTGCAAAGCATTGGTGTGCTGCATAAGCGTCGTCCTGAACATGCCAGCCTCGGCGTTCTGCGCTCGCCAGATATCCCGTCCATCCTTGTAGAGACGGGCTTTATCAGTAACAACGGTGAAGAGCGTCTGCTGGGAAGCGACAGCTATCAGCAGCAAATTGCCGAAGCGATTTATAACGGTCTGCGTAAATACTTTGATGCCCATCCGCTGCAGTCTGCGCCACAGAGCGGCGCTGCCCAGACGGCCAGCGCAGCGCTACCGGGTGAGATGACCGCGACCAACTAAGGAGAATTCATGCCGATTCAGGTTCTGCCGCCGCAGCTTGCGAACCAAATCGCCGCCGGTGAGGTGGTGGAACGCCCTGCGTCGGTCGTGAAGGAGCTGGTGGAAAACAGCCTCGATGCGGGCGCGACCCGCATCGATATTGATATCGAGCGCGGCGGCGCGAAGCTTATCCGCATTCGCGACAACGGCTGCGGCATTAAAAAAGAGGAGCTGGCGCTGGCGCTGGCCCGTCACGCCACCAGTAAAATAGCTTCTCTGGATGACCTGGAAGCGATTATTAGCCTCGGCTTTCGCGGTGAAGCGCTGGCCAGTATCAGCTCGGTTTCGCGCTTAACGCTGACCTCCCGTACCGCCGAACAGCAGGAAGCCTGGCAGGCTTACGCCGAAGGGCGCGATATGGATGTGACGGTCAAACCCGCGGCGCACCCTGTCGGCACGACGCTTGAAGTATTAGATCTCTTCTACAACACCCCCGCCCGACGCAAGTTCATGCGTACCGAGAAGACCGAATTCGGACACATCGACGAGATCATCCGCCGCATCGCGCTGGCGCGTTTCGATGTCACCATCAACCTCAGCCACAACGGCAAGGTGATGCGCCAGTATCGCGCGGTGGCGGAAGGTGGACAGAAAGAGCGACGGCTGGGCGCCATTTGCGGGACCCCGTTTCTGGAACAGGCGCTGGCCATTGAGTGGCAGCACGGCGATCTGGCGCTGCGCGGCTGGGTAGCCGATCCGAACGCGAGCAGCGCTGCGTTTGCGGAGATCCAGTATTGCTACGTCAACGGCCGCATGATGCGCGACCGTCTCATCAATCACGCCATTCGCCAGGCCTGCGAAGACAAGCTCGGGGCCGATCAGCAGCCTGCTTTCGTGCTTTATCTGGACATCGACCCGCATCAGGTGGATGTGAACGTCCATCCTGCCAAGCATGAAGTGCGGTTCCACCAGTCGCGACTGGTGCATGATTTTATCTATCAGGGCGTGCTGAGCGTGCTGCAGCAGCAGGTTGAAACGCCGTTGCCGCTGGAACACGCAGAACCTGCGCCACGCCCAATTCCTGAAAACCGTGTCGCTGCGGGCCGCAACCATTTTGCGGAGCCCGCCGTTGCGCGTGAACCGGAAGCGCCGCGCTTTTCCTCCGCAGGGGGCGCACCGCGTCCAACGGGTGCCAACTACCCGAATGCCCAGCCTGGCTATCAAAAGCAGCAGGGCGCGTTGTACCGCAAACTGCTGGAGACGCCAGCCGTAGAGCGTAAAGAACCCATTCCGGCACCTCAGCCTTCTCTGGACGGCCATAGCCAGAGTTTTGGCCGGGTGCTGACGATTATCGCGCCGGATATGGCACTGCTGGAACGTGACGGCAAATTGATGCTTCTGGCACTGCCGGTTGCCGAACGCTGGCTTAAACAGGTGCAGCTCACGCCGGGCGAAAATGCCGCCTGTGCGCAGCCGCTGTTAATTCCGGTTCGCCTGAAAATATCCCCTGATGAAACAAGGATATTGCAGCGTGCCGAAGCACAGCTGGCGCAAATGGGTATTGAAATTGTGCTCGAACCACAGCATGTGACAATTCGTGCAGTGTCTTTACCCTTACGCCAACAAAATTTACAAAACTTGATTCCTGAACTGATAGGCTACCTGGCGCAGCAAACATCGTTTGATGCCGCTAACACCGCGCAGTGGATCGCCCGCCATCTGGCCAGCGAACACGCGCCGTGGAGCATGGCACAGGCCATCAGCGTGCTGGCGGAGGTTGAACGCCTCTGTCCGCATCTGGTGAAAGCGCCGCCGGGTGGGTTATTACAACCTGTTGATTTAAAAACGGCGATGAACGCCCTGAAACATGATTGACGTAAGTAAGGCGAGCCTGCCTAAGGCAATTTTTTTAATGGGCCCAACGGCCTCCGGCAAAACGGCGCTCGCCATTGAGTTGCGTAAAGTTTTGCCTGTAGAGTTGATTAGCGTCGACTCCGCCCTCATCTACCGAGGGATGGACATCGGCACGGCGAAGCCTGACGCAGAAGAACTGCGCGCGGCACCGCACCGTTTGCTGGATATCCTCGACCCGGCTCAGGCTTACTCCGCAGCGGATTTTCGCCGGGATGCCTTAGCCGAGATGGCCGAGATAACGGCGGCGGGGCGTATACCGCTGTTGGTTGGCGGAACCATGCTCTACTTCAAGGCGCTGCT
The DNA here is from genome assembly GCF_019584165.1 of Enterobacter sp. EC_64. NCBI lineage: Bacteria > Pseudomonadati > Pseudomonadota > Gammaproteobacteria > Enterobacterales > Enterobacteriaceae > Enterobacter > Enterobacter sp. EC_64. The sequence goes on along the minus strand of NZ_VDAS01000013.1, from coordinate 78,938 downwards.
GGAGGGGTTATCACCTCTGCCATCTGCGGACCCGGAAGTAAGAGCGAAAATTGAGCAGCAGGCGGCAGAGCAGGGGTGGGACGTTTTGCATCAGCAACTGGCGGAGATTGACCCGGTTGCCGCAGCGCGGATCCATCCAAATGATCCGCAAAGGCTTTCCCGGGCACTGGAAGTTTTTTTCATTTCGGGTAAAACTTTAACGGAACTGACGCAAACGTCAGGAGACGCTCTGCCGTATCAGGTGCATCAGTTCGCCATCGCCCCGGCGAGCCGTGAACTGCTCCATCAGCGAATTGAGCAGCGTTTTCATCAGATGTTAGCTTCAGATTTTGAAGCAGAAGTGCGGGCGCTATTTGCCCGTGGAGATTTGCATACGGACATGCCTTCCATTCGTTGTGTGGGATACCGCCAGATGTGGTCGTACCTTGAAGGTGAGATTTCATACGATGAAATGGTTTATCGAGGTGTTTGCGCCACGAGACAGTTAGCGAAGCGCCAGATCACCTGGTTGCGCGGTTGGGAAGGGGTTCACTGGTTAGACAGTGAAAAACCACAACAGGCGTTAAGCGACGTGATTGAGGTTGTTGGTGATATCGCTCACTGAATGTGTACAATTGAGGCGTATCGTGCGCAATTTTTCAGAATCGCAAGGTTCTAAGTACAAAACAAGCATATAAGGAAAAGATAGAATGGCTAAGGGGCAATCTTTACAAGATCCGTTCCTGAACGCATTGCGTCGGGAACGTGTTCCAGTTTCTATTTATTTGGTGAATGGTATTAAGCTGCAAGGTCAGATTGAGTCTTTCGATCAGTTCGTGATTCTGTTGAAAAACACGGTCAGTCAGATGGTCTATAAGCACGCTATTTCTACTGTTGTTCCGTCCCGTCCGGTATCTCATCACAGCAATAACGCTGGCGGCGGCACAGGTAGTAACTACCATCATGGCAGCAACGCGCAGGGTTCTTCAACGCCAGCGCAGGACAGAGACGAGACCGAATAAGGTTTCGCACTGTTATCCACACGGGGAGCCAGGGATCCTGCGTTCCCCGCTGATCTTTTTAGAGAGGTTTACGCTTGTTTGACCGTTATGATGCCGGTGAGCAGGCGGTGCTGGTACACATCTATTTTTCGCAAGACAAAGATATGGAAGACCTCCAGGAGTTTGAATCTCTGGTCTCTTCCGCCGGTGTCGAAGCAATGCAGGTGATTACCGGTAGCCGTAAAGCGCCGCACCCAAAGTATTTTGTTGGTGAAGGTAAAGCAGTCGAAATTGCGGATGCCGTAAAAGCAACCGGCGCGTCAGTCGTGTTGTTTGATCATGCGCTGTCTCCAGCCCAGGAGCGCAACCTGGAAGCTCTCTGCGAATGCCGTGTTATCGATCGCACGGGATTGATTTTAGACATTTTTGCTCAGCGTGCACGTACCCACGAAGGGAAACTGCAGGTTGAGCTGGCGCAGCTGCGTCATCTGGCAACGCGTCTGGTGCGTGGCTGGACCCACCTTGAAAGACAAAAAGGCGGGATTGGTTTGCGCGGCCCGGGTGAAACCCAGCTCGAAACCGACCGTCGTTTGCTGCGTGGCCGAATTACCCAGATCCTCTCGCGTCTGGAAAGGGTCGAGAAACAGCGTGAGCAGGGGCGTCGGGCACGCACCAAAGCCGACATCCCGACGGTGTCGCTGGTGGGGTATACCAACGCCGGTAAATCCACCCTGTTTAACCAGATAACCGAGGCCCAGGTTTATGCCGCAGACCAGCTGTTTGCGACCCTGGACCCGACGCTGCGCCGTATTGACGTTGCCGACGTCGGTGAAACGGTGCTGGCGGATACCGTAGGGTTTATCCGTCACCTGCCGCATGACCTGGTGGCAGCGTTCAAGGCCACTCTGCAGGAGACGCGACAGGCGACCCTGCTGCTGCACGTGATTGATGCGGCAGACGTGCGCGTTCAGGAGAACATCGACGCGGTGAACGTGGTGCTCGAAGAGATCGACGCCCACGAAATCCCAACGCTGTTGGTGATGAACAAGATCGATATGCTGGACGATTTCGAACCGCGTATCGACAGAGATGAAGAGAACAAACCGATTCGGGTCTGGCTTTCTGCCCAGACCGGTCTTGGTGTGCCACTGCTTTTCCAGGCTTTGACAGAACGTCTTTCCGGTGAGGTAGCTCAGCACACGCTGCGACTGCCGCCACAGGAAGGCAGGCTGCGCAGCCGGTTTTATCAGCTTCAGGCGATAGAAAAAGAGTGGATGGAGGATGACGGCAGCGTGGGGATGCAGGTGCGTATGCCGATCGTTGACTGGCGTCGCCTCTGTAAACAAGAACCTGCGCTGGTCGACTATATCGTCTGATCAGAAAGGGGATGCCTGAATAATTCGCCCTTGCATAACAAATATGGAGCATATACATGGCGTGGAATCAGCCCGGTAATAACGGACAGGACCGCGACCCGTGGGGAAGCAGCAATAATCAAGGCGGCAACTCTGGGGGAAATGGCAACAAAGGTGGTCGCGAGCAGGGGCCGCCGGATCTGGATGATATCTTCCGCAAGCTGAGCAAGAAGCTTGGTGGTCTTGGCGGAGGTAAAGGTTCTGGCTCAGGTGGAAATTCCACCCAGGGGCCGCGCCCGCAAATGGGTGGCCGCGTAGTCGGTATTGTTGCCGCTGCAGTGGTAATCATCTGGGCTGCTACCGGGTTCTACACCATTAAAGAAGCGGAACGCGGTGTCGTTACGCGTTTTGGCAAGTTCAGCCATCTGGTTGAGCCGGGCCTGAACTGGAAACCGACCTTCATTGACGACGTGACCGCGGTCAACGTGGAATCGGTCCGTGAACTGGCGGCGTCTGGTGTGATGCTGACGTCTGATGAAAACGTGGTGCGCGTTGAGATGAACGTGCAGTACCGCGTGACCGATCCTGAGCGTTATCTGTTTAGCGTGACCAGCGCCGATGACAGTCTGCGCCAGGCGACCGACAGCGCCCTGCGCGGGGTGATCGGTAAATACACCATGGACCGTATCCTGACCGAAGGTCGTACCGTTATCCGTAGCGATACCCAGCGTGAGCTGGAAGAGACCATTCGTCCATACAACATGGGGATTACCCTGCTGGACGTCAACTTCCAGGCTGCACGTCCGCCGGAAGAGGTAAAAGCGGCCTTTGACGATGCGATTGCTGCACGTGAAAACGAACAGCAGTACATCCGTGAAGCAGAAGCCTACACCAACGAAGTTCAGCCACGTGCTAACGGTCAGGCGCAGCGTATTCTGGAAGAAGCGCGTGCGTATAAGACGCAGACCATCCTGGAAGCACAGGGTGAGGTCGCTCGCTTCGCGAAGATCCTGCCGGAATATAAAGCGGCGCCGGAAATTACCCGTGAGCGTCTCTATATTGAGACCATGGAAAAAGTGCTGAGCCACACCCGCAAAGTGTTGGTTAACGACAGTAAAGGCGGAAACCTGATGGTGCTGCCGCTGGATCAGATGCTGAAAGGCGGTTCTGCTCCGGCAGCAAAAGACAACAGCGGTGCGAACAACCTGCTGCGTCTGCCGCCATCCTCAACGGGCAGCGCCAGCACGAACACAACGCCTTCTTCGAACGATGGTGACATTATGGACCAACGCCGTGCTAACGCGCAGCGTAACGACTACCAGCGTCAGGGGGAATAAGGATGCGTAAGTCAGTTATTGCGATCATCGTCATCGTACTGGTCGTGCTTTATACCTCGATCTTTGTGGTGAAAGAGGGCGAGCGTGGGATCAAGTTCCAGTTCAGCAGCGTCGTGCGTGATGGCGACAAACGCCCGGTGATCTACGAACCGGGTCTGCACTTCAAGGTGCCGTTCATTCAGTCAGTGAAAACGCTTGATGCGCGTATCCAGACCATGGATAACCAGGCCGACCGTTTCGTGACTAAAGAGAAGAAAGACCTGATCGTTGATTCCTATATCAAATGGCGCATCAGTGATTTCAGCCGTTACTTCCTGGCAACGGGCGGCGGTGACGTTTCTCAGGCAGAAGTGCTGCTGAAACGTAAGTTCTCTGACCGTCTGCGTTCTGAGATTGGTCGTCTGGATGTGAAAGACATCGTGACCGACTCCCGTGGCCGTCTGACCCTGGAAGTTCGCGATGCGCTGAACTCCGGCACAGCGGGCACTGAAGATGAAGTTTCAACGCCGGCAGCAGATGATGCGATTGCCAAAGCGGCTGAGCGCGTTCAGGCTGAAACCAACGGTAAAGTGCCGGTGATCAACCCGAACAGTATGGCTGCACTGGGTATTGAAGTGGTAGACGTGCGTATCAAGCAGATCAACCTGCCGGTGGAAGTGTCCGAGGCGATTTACAACCGTATGCGCGCCGAGCGTGAAGCGGTCGCCCGTCGTCACCGTTCACAGGGCCAGGAAGAGGCGGAGAAGCTGCGTGCTGCTGCGGACTACGAAGTGGCCAAAACGCTGGCGGAATCTGAGCGTCAGGGCCGTATCCTGCGCGGTGAAGGTGATGCCGAGGCGGCGAAGCTGTTTGCCGATGCCTTCAGTCAGGATCCTGACTTCTATGCCTTTATCCGTAGCCTGCGTGCTTACGAGAATAGCTTCCAGAGCAACCAGGATGTGATGGTGCTCAGCCCGGACAGCGATTTCTTCCGTTATATGAAGACGCCGACTAACGCAACGCGATAAACTCAGACTCGTTTGAGTATTCAAACCACCGCTCCCCACGGAGCGGTGGTTTTCTTTTATAAGGAACAAAAATGAATTCAACTATCTGGCTCGCGCTGGCCCTGGTCCTGGTGCTGGAAGGTCTGGGACCGATGCTCTATCCACGCGCCTGGCGTCGAATGATCGCCACCATGAGCCAACTGCCGGATAATATTTTACGTCGTTTTGGCGGCGGTCTTGTGGTTGCGGGCATCGTGATCTACTACATGTTGAGGAAAACGATTGGCTGATCAAAAAGTGGTCGGATTTGGGATATTCTGAGGTCAAAAAGTGCTGTATATCTGAAAAAGCGATGGTAGAATCCATTTTTAAGCAAACGGTGATTTTGAAAAAAATGGGTAACAACGTCGTCGTACTGGGCACCCAATGGGGTGACGAAGGTAAAGGGAAGATTGTTGATCTTCTGACTGAACGGGCTAAATATGTTGTGCGCTACCAGGGCGGTCACAACGCAGGCCATACTCTCGTAATCAACGGTGAAAAAACCGTCCTCCATCTTATTCCATCAGGCATTCTTCGCGAAAACGTCACCAGCATCATCGGTAACGGCGTTGTGCTGTCTCCAGCGGCGCTGATGAAAGAGATGAAAGGTCTGGAAGACCGTGGTATCCCGGTTCGCGAGCGTCTGCTGCTCTCCGAAGCCTGCCCGCTGATCCTGGACTATCACGTGGCGCTGGACGTTGCGCGTGAAAAAGCCCGCGGCGCGAAAGCGATCGGCACCACCGGTCGTGGTATCGGCCCGGCTTACGAAGATAAAGTTGCACGTCGCGGTCTGCGCGTGGGCGACCTCTTCGACAAAGCAACCTTCGCTGAAAAACTGAAAGAAGTGATGGAATATCACAACTTCCAGCTGGTGAACTTCTACAAAGCTGACGCTGTTGACTACCAGAAAGTGCTGGATGACGTCATGGCGATTGCAGACATTCTGACCGGTATGGTTGTTGATGTGTCCGATCTGCTGGACCAGGCGCGCAAGCGTGGCGATTTCGTCATGTTCGAAGGTGCGCAGGGTACGCTGCTGGACATCGACCACGGTACCTATCCGTACGTAACCTCTTCCAATACCACCGCGGGTGGCGTGGCGACCGGCTCTGGCCTGGGTCCACGTTATGTGGATTACGTTCTGGGCATCATCAAAGCGTACTCCACTCGCGTGGGTGCAGGTCCATTCCCGACCGAACTGTTTGATGAAACCGGCGAGTTCCTGTGCAAGCAGGGTAACGAGTTTGGCGCGACCACCGGTCGTCGTCGTCGTACCGGCTGGCTGGATGCGGTTGCCGTGCGTCGTGCAGTGCAGATCAACTCCCTGTCTGGCTTCTGCCTGACCAAGCTGGACGTACTGGACGGCCTGAAAGAAGTGAAAATCTGCGTAGGCTACCGTATGCCTGATGGCCGCGAAGTGACCACCACGCCGCTGGCTGCTGACGACTGGGAAGGCATTGAGCCAATCTACGAAACCATGCCGGGCTGGTCTGAGACCACTTTCGGTGTGAAAGAGCGTAGCGGCCTGCCGCAGGCGGCGCTGGATTACATCAAGCGTATTGAAGAACTGACCGAAGTGCCGATCGATATTATTTCTACCGGTCCGGATCGTACTGAAACGATGATCCTGCGCGACCCGTTCGACGCATAATCTTCGCGACTGCTGGCCTGCGGGGAGACCCGTAGGCCGGATAAGCGTAGCGCCATCCGGCGACCGCTCCTGGATCTCCGCTTTTTCGCCCCGTCTGTCAAATAAATTAGCCGCTAACTATCTGGCTGGTTTATCATCATTAATGAATATCTCTGCGGTTTGTCCGCGATTTCCCTTTTTCCTGAGGTTGATGTGCAGTTAACAAGTTTCACCGATTACGGCTTACGCGCGCTGATCTACATGGCGTCGTTACCCGATGGGAAAATGACCAGTATCTCTGAAGTCACTGAGGTCTACGGCGTATCCCGTAATCATATGGTCAAAATAATCAATCAACTTAGTCGTGCCGGATACGTTGCTGCCGTCCGCGGGAAGAATGGTGGGATCCGTCTCGGTAAACCGGCACAGAGTATTCGTGTTGGCGATGTGGTACGTGAACTGGAGCCGCTGTCTCTGGTGAACTGCAGCAGCGAGTTCTGCCACATCACGCCCGCTTGCCGCCTGAAAAAGGCGCTTTCTAAGGCCGTGCAAAGTTTTCTCAAGGAGCTGGATAACTACACGCTGGCCGATTTGGTTGAAGAGAATCAACCGCTTTATAAATTATTGCTGGTGGAATGAAGAAAATTTCCACCGGAGCTGACAACGGAGGAACCGACATGTCACACGATCCTTTCAAGGAACGCGAAGCCGAAAAATACGCGAATCCTATCCCCAGCCGCGAGTTCATCATTGAACACTTAACAAAACGCGAAAAACCCGCCAATCGTGAAGAACTTGCTGTTGAATTAAACATTGAAGGTGAAGAGCAAATTGAAGCCCTTCGCCGCCGCCTGCGCGCGATGGAGCGTGACGGGCAGCTGGTCTTTACCCGCCGCCAGTGCTACGCGCTGCCAGAACGCCTCGATCTGCTGAAAGGGACCGTCATTGGTCACCGCGATGGCTTCGGCTTCCTGCGCGTGGAAGGCCGTAAAGACGATCTGTATCTCTCATCTGAACAGATGAAAATGTGCATCCACGGCGACCAAATTCTGGCGCAGCCGCTGGGCGCTGACCGTAAAGGTCGCCGAGAAGCGCGCGTCGTGCGCGTCCTGGTGCCAAAAACCAGCCAGATTGTTGGCCGCTACTTTACCGACGCGGGCGTGGGCTTCGTGGTGCCGGACGACAGCCGTCTGAGCTTCGACATTCTGATCCCACCTGAAGAGGTGATGGGTGCCCGCATGGGCTTTGTGGTGGTGGTGGAACTTACCCAGCGCCCAACCCGTCGCACCAAAGCGGTAGGTAAAATCGTCGAAGTGCTGGGCGATAATATGGGCACCGGCATGGCCGTTGATATGGCGCTGCGCACCCACGAAATTCCATACATCTGGCCGAAAGCGGTTGAAGAGCAGATCGAAAGCCTGCGTGAAGAAGTGCCGGAAGAATCCAAAGTGGGCCGCGTGGATCTCCGCTCCCTGCCGCTGGTTACGATCGACGGTGAAGACGCCCGTGACTTCGATGACGCCGTCTACTGCGAGAAAAAACGCGGCGGCGGCTGGCGTCTGTGGGTAGCGATTGCAGACGTAAGCTACTACGTTCGTCCGCATACCCCGCTGGATAACGAAGCGCGCAGCCGTGGCACCTCGGTCTACTTCCCGTCGCAGGTTGTACCGATGCTGCCGGAAGTGCTGTCTAACGGCCTGTGTTCCCTGAACCCGCAGGTTGACCGCCTCTGTATGGTTTGCGAGATGACCATCTCCACCAAAGGGCGCTTAACCGGCTACAAGTTCTACGAAGCGGTGATGAGCTCGCATGCGCGTCTGACCTACACCAAGGTCTGGCATATGCTGCAGGGTGACCAGGATCTGCGCGAACAGTACGCGCCGCTGGTCAAACACATCGAAGAGCTGCATAACCTCTACAAAACGCTGGATCAGGCGCGCGAAGAGCGCGGCGGGATCTCCTTTGAGAGCGAAGAGGCGAAATTTATCTTCAACGCCGAGCGCCGCATTGAGCGCATCGAGCAGACTCAGCGTAACGATGCGCACAAGCTGATTGAAGAGTGTATGATCCTGGCGAACATCTCGGCGGCACGCTTCGTTGAGAAAGCCAAAGAGCCTGCGCTGTTCCGTATTCACGATAAACCGTCGACGGAAGCCATCACCGCGTTCCGCTCCGTGCTGGCCGAGCTCGGTCTGGAGCTGCCGGGCGGCAATAAGCCAGAGCCGCGCGATTACGCCGAGCTGCTGGAATCCATTAGCGATCGTCCTGATGCAGAAATGCTACAGACAATGCTGCTGCGCTCGATGAAGCAGGCGATTTACGATCCGGAAAACCGCGGTCACTTCGGCCTGGCGCTGCAGTCTTACGCCCACTTTACGTCGCCGATCCGTCGTTACCCTGACCTTTCGCTGCACCGTGCGATCAAGTATCTGCTGGCGCAGGAGCAGGGCCATAAAGGGAACACCACCGAAACCGGTGGCTACCACTATTCGATGGAAGAGATGCTGCAGCTGGGTCAGCACTGCTCCATGACCGAACGCCGTGCCGATGAAGCTACCCGCGACGTGGCGGACTGGCTGAAATGTGACTTTATGCTGGACCAGGTCGGTAACGTCTTCAAAGGCGTGATTGCCAGCGTGACCGGCTTTGGCTTCTTCGTTCGTCTGGACGAGCTGTTTATCGACGGTCTGGTGCACGTCTCCAGCCTGGATAACGATTACTACCGCTTCGACCAGGTCGGCCAGCGTCTGATCGGCGAATCTGGCGGCCAGACCTACCGCCTGGGCGACCGTGTGGAAGTGAAGGTTGAGGCCGTGAATATGGACGACCGTAAAATCGACTTCAGTCTGATCTCCAGCGAGCGCGCGCCGCGTAACGTCGGTAAAACCGAACGTGAAAGGGCGAAAAAAGGCGGAAACGGCAAAACGAGCGGCAAGCGCCGTCAGGCCGGTAAGAAGGTGAACTTCGAGCCGGACAGCGCGTTCCGCGGCGAGAAGAAGCAGAAGCCGAAGGCGGCAAAGAAAGAAGCCCGTGCCGCGAAGAAACCTTCCGCGAAGACACAGAAAATAGCGGCCGCCACCAAAGCGAAGCGCGCGGCTAAGAAAAAGCAGGCGGAGTAAATTCTCCCCTCACCCTGACCCTCTCCCCAACCGGGAGAGGGGAAATACTTATTACGAGAACCATCAATGAGTGAAATGATTTACGGCATCCACGCGGTGCAGGCCCTTCTCGAGCGCGCACCGGAGCGTTTTCAGGAAGTGTTTATTCTGAAAGGGCGTGAAGACAAACGTCTGATGCCGCTGATCCACGCCCTGGAAGCGCAGGGCGTGGTGATCCAGCTGGCTAACCGCCAGTTCCTGGATGAGAAAAGTGAAGGCGCGGTTCACCAGGGGATCATTGCCCGCGTGAAGCCGGGCCGTCAGTATCAGGAAAACGATCTGCCGGATCTGATCGCTGAGCTCGAGAATCCGTTCTTCCTGATCCTCGATGGCGTTACCGATCCGCACAACCTCGGCGCGTGTCTGCGCAGCGCGGATGCGGCGGGCGTGCATGCGGTGATCGTGCCGAAAGATCGCTCCGCGCAGCTGAACGCGACGGCGAAGAAAGTGGCCTGCGGCGCGGCGGAAAACGTTCCGCTGATCCGCGTGACCAACCTGGCGCGCACCATGCGTCTGCTGCAGGAAGAGAACATCTGGATCGTCGGTACTGCCGGTGAAGCGGATCATACCCTGTATCAGAGCAAAATGACCGGCCGTCTGGCGCTGGTGATGGGGGCGGAAGGTGAAGGTATGCGTCGCCTGACGCGCGAGCACTGCGACGAGCTGATCAGCATCCCGATGGCGGGCAGCGTGTCCTCCCTAAACGTGTCTGTTGCGACGGGCATCTGCCTGTTTGAAGCGGTGCGTCAGCGCGGGTAGCCTGTTATGCCGGGTGGCGGCTTCGCCTTACCCGGCCTACAAAGGCACGGTACCGTAGGCCCGGTAAGCGTAGCGCCACCGGGCATTAACCTCATTCCTCCAGTGGCCGCAGATGGTCATCCTTCCTCAGCGTCATCAGCGCGAAAATACTCACTACTGCCGTCGCCATCACGTAGTACGCCGGAATATCCAGATTGCCCGTCTGCTTGATCAGCCCGGTTATGATTAACCCTGCGCATCCCGAGAAAATCGCGTTCGATAAAGAGTAGGCCAGCCCCAGCCCCGTATAGCGCACGCGGGTCGGGAACATCTCAGAGAGCATCGCCGGGCCCGGCCCCGCCAGCATGCCCACCAGACCGCCCGCAATCAGTACCACAACAGCCTTCACCGCCAGCGTGCTGGACTCCGCCTGCAGAAGTTTCAGCAGCGGCAGGGCGAGGATCAGCAGCAGCGCGGTGGCGATAATCATCACCGTGCGACGCCCGATCCGGTCGCTCAGGATCCCCGACGGAATGATCGTCAGCGCAAACCCAACGTTCGAAATCACTGCGATCAACAGCGCCTGATTAAACCCGGTGTGCAGCGCCGATTGCAGATAGGTCGGCATAATCACCAGGTAGGTGTACCCCGCCGCAGACCAGACCATCACGCGGCCAATCCCCATCACGATGGCCCGGAGCGTGGCGGCAATGTCCGCCTGAGCGACGGCCGGTTTGTCCTGCTGCTGCACAAAGCTGGGTGTCTCCTCCATGCTGACGCGAAGCCACAGCGCAACAGCGCCCATGGGCAGCGCCAGGAAGAAAGGAATGCGCCAGCCCCAGTCGTGCAGGGCTTCAGGCGTGAGAAGGGCGGAGAGCAGCGCCACGATGCCGGCGCCCGCTAACAGCCCCAGCGCCACGGTAAAGGACTGCCAGGCACCATAGAGCCCGCGCTTGCCTCGCGGGGCGAACTCCGTCATCAGCGAGACCGCACCGCCGTACTCGCCGCCCGCGAACAGTCCCTGCAGGATGCGAAGCAGTGTAATAATGAGCGGGGCGGCAATCCCGATGCTGGCGTAGACCGGCACAATGCCGATGGCGGCGGTAGCGAGCGTCATCAGCACCAGCACAATGATTAGCGTCGGCTTACGGCCAATCCGGTCGCCGATGCGGCCAAACACCACCGCCCCCAGCGGGCGGAAGAAGAAGGCGATGGCAAATGAGGCGTAGGTGAGGATCAGGCTGGTAAGCCCCGCTTCCCCTTCAAGCTGAAAGAAGTTCTTCGCAATGACGGTCGCCAGAAAACCGTAGACCGCAAACTCATACCACTCGATAAAGTTACCAATGGAGCCGGCAATTAATGCTCGCTTGTGCGCATCCGGTTGCATAACTTTCCTCACTGAAAGGGGGAGAGAATAAATTATTCAACAAAAGCGAAGTCATGAAATAGTTTATTCTTATGTTCTGTGAGCTATTTCACGAATGATATCAGCGGGATCGTGAACGTGTGACTCCCCTCCCATGCAGCGTGTGCGCGGTCTGTCCATACTTATCGTCATTGCCACTGAAGGAGGGAGACAGTATGCACTGGCAGACCCATACCGTTTTCAATCAACCTGCACCACTCTCTAACAGCAACCTTTTTCTCTCGGACTGCGCGCTGCGTGACGCAGTCTCGCGAGAGGGTGCCGAGTGGGATATCGAACTGCTCGCCAGCATCGGGCAGCAGTTAGGTACCGCAGAGTCGCTGGAGCTGGGCAGGCTGGCGAACGTGAATCCGCCGGAGTTGCTTCGCTATGACGCCACCGGAGAGCGACTGGATGACGTTCGCTTTCACCCGGCATGGCACCTGCTGATGCAGGGGCTGTGTGCCAATCGGGTACATAACCTGGCATGGGAAGAGGAGGCGCGTAAGGGGGCGTTTGTCGCCCGGGCCGCACGCTTTGTGCTTCATGCTCAGGTTGAGGCAGGCACGCTTTGTCCCGTCACCATGACGTTTGCCGCGACACCGCTCCTGCAGCAGGCGCTCCCTAAACTATTTCACGACTGGCTGACGCCGCTGCTCAGCGATCGCTACGATCCTCATCTGGCGCCTGGCGCGCAAAAACGCGGCCTGCTGATCGGTATGGGGATGACGGAAAAACAGGGCGGCTCGGACGTGCTGAGCAACACCACCAAAGCGGAAAAATGCAGCGACGGCAGCTACCGGCTGGTGGGCCATAAATGGTTTTTCTCCGTCCCGCAAAGCGATGCGCATCTGGTGCTGGCACAGGCGAAGGGCGGGTTGTCCTGCTTTTTTGTGCCGCGCTTTTTACCTGACGGACAGCGCAACGCCGTCCGGCTGGAGCGCCTTAAGGACAAGCTCGGGAACCGCTCCAACGCCAGCAGCGAGGTAGAGTTTCTTGATGCCTCCGGCTGGCTGCTGGGGGAAGAGGGCGAAGGGGTACGGCAGATCCTCAAAATGGGCGGCCTGACGCGCTTTGACTGCGCGCTGGGCAGCCACGGACTGATGCGTCGTGCGCTGTCCGCGGCGCTGTATCACGCGCATCAGCGTCAGACCTTCGGCAAAAATCTTATCGATCAGCCGCTCATGCGTGAGGTGTTAAGCCGGATGGCGCTGGTGCTGGAGGGGCAAACGGCGCTGCTGTTTCGCCTGGCCCGGGCGTGGGATAAACGCGCGGATCCCCAGGAAGCGGCATGGGCGCGGCTGTTTACCCCGGCCGCGAAATTTAGCGTGTGCAAAGCGGGCATCCCGTTTGTGGCGGAAGCGATGGAGGTGCTGGGCGGAGTCGGGTACTGCGAGGAGAGCGAACTTCCCCGCCTGTATCGCGAGATGCCGGTGAACAGCATCTGGGAAGGGGCCGGCAATATCATGTGCCTGGACGTGCTGCGCGTGCTGGCGAAGCAGCCGGGTATTCACGATCTGCTTGCCGATGAGTTTGCACAGGTAAAAGGGCAGGACAGACACTTCGACCGCAGCTGGCGACAGCTTCAGCAAAAACTGCGTAAACCGCAGGAGGCGCAGGGGCGGGAAATTGCGCAGCAGCTTTTCCTGCTGGGTGCCGGAAGCGAAATGCTGCGGCACGCATCGCCCCCGGTGGCGCAGGCGTGGTGCCGCATGATGCTGGATACCCGTGGCGGTACGCTGATGAGCGAGCAGGTGCAAAATGACCTGCTGCTGCGTGCGACGGGCAGAGTCGGTTAGTCTTTTAGCTGGAACAGACTCACCAGTTGAGCCAGATGTGACCCTTTCTCGCGCAGCGTTTGAGCGGTTTGTTCGCTGCGTGAGATACGATCCGCATTAATATGCGACGCTTCGCCAATGTGGGTCATGGCGAGATTCACCTGGCCAATCCCTGCGGACTGCTCGCGTGAGGCATGGTTAATCTCGGTGACCAGCTGGCTGATGTTATCGATATGAATGATGATGTCATCCATCGCCAGGCGCGTCTGTTCAGACAGCGCATGGCCTTCGCTCACTTTCCTGAGCGTATCGCCAATCAGCTGTTCAATCTCCTTCACCGCGTTGGCGCTGCGTCCTGCCAGTGCGCGAACTTCCTGCGCAACCACCGCAAACCCTTTCCCATGCTCGCCTGCGCGGGCCGCTTCCACTGCCGCATTCAGCGCCAGGATATTGGTCTGGAAAGCGATAGACTCAATCACGCGCGTGATGTCTTCGATGCGTTTTGACGCCTCGCGAATGTCGTCCATGGTCGACACGGCGTGGGTGACCGTCTCACCGCCCTGATGGACCGCGAGGGAGGTTTCACCCACCAGCTGCTGCGTTTGCTCCATGTTGGCGGCATTTTGCTGTACGGTGGCGGCCAGCTGCTCCATGCTGGCGGAGGTCTCTTCCACGCTGCTGGCCTGCTTGTTGATCTGCTCAGAAATCTCGCCGGTATCGGAAGCCAGCGCGTTAGTGCCCAAATGGATCTCGCCTGCGGCCTCGCGAACCTGAAGAACAATTTTTTGCAGGCCGCCGCCGATGCCGTTAATGGCGTCGATCAGCTGGCCGACTTCGTCCTGACGCGTCACGGGCAGGCTGGAACGGAGATCCCCTGCAGCATATTGCCGGGCAAGATGGATCACATTGCTCAGCGGTCGGGTCAGCACACGGCGAATAAGGACCACGAACAGACCAGCAAACAGGATAGATAAGACCACGCCGGCCAGCAGGAAGCGATCGCGCATGGCGTTAACGCTTGAGAGCAGCACCGATTTATCCACTTCGCCCACGATAGTCCAGTTCCAGCCTGGCAGCGGGGTATACGCCATTTTAAGCGTGCGGCCGTCGTCGCTTACGCGTTCCAGGGTGCCGGGCTTGTCACCCAGAAGCTGCTGCTGCGTCGCGTCGTCCCACTTCGGCAACTGCCCCTCTTCACCGGCATGGAACAGGTATTGCCCGCGCGTTTTGCCGTTGCTGCGATCCAGCACGAAGAAGTGACCGCTCTCGCCCAGGCGGCGGGTGAGGATTTTCTCGCGCATGACGTTCCAGGAGTGCGTAATGTCCACGCCAACGAAGACGATCGCAATGACCTGTCCTTCGGCGTTTTTAACCGGCTGATACTGGGTGATATAGCGTTTGCCAAACAGCAGCGCCAGTCCGCGGTAGACTTCCCCTCTGTTGACGGCGGCAAAGGCCGGGCTGGCGGTATCCAGCACGGTACCCATCGCCCGCTCGCCATTCTCTTTGCGCAGGGAGGTGGCTACGCGAACAAAGTCATTACCGCTGCGTACAAACAGCGTCGAAATGGCTCCCGTACGGTTCAGGAACTCGTCAGACAGGGTGTTGTTTTGATGCAGTTCGGTGTCACCGCCTTTCAGAAGCGGGACGCTGAGTCCGTTAATCGTCTGAGCCTGGGAAGTATCAATATTCAGTGGCTGCGGTAAAAAGGTGGTAAACAGCCGGGTATAACTCTCAACCTCTTCACTCAGGCTGGTGTTAAACATCTGCACCATGTCGACCATGCCGGTGGACTGATTGTGCAGGTCTTCTACCGCAAGGGCTTCAAGCTGCTGGCTGGCTTTTTGACTGAGCAGAAAAGTGAAAAGCAGAAACAGCGTGGCGACACTGACGCCCGTCAGCAGCGACAGCTTCGCCCCCAGGCCTGCACGGCGAAAAACGTTGATCATAAATTGCTCATCATTGAATAGGTATGGTTCTTCAACGGCAGAGCGGAGATTACGTTTACTGAATTAATGTAACAAAATGTTATTTTGTTGTTATTGATTGGTTTTTCATAAGATAAAAAATTTGCAAAAGCGAAAAGCCACTAAAAATAAGTGGCTTTTATCAGGAGGGAGTTTACACGTAGAGAATGGCCTGTACCCGCCAGTGGTCGATATGGTTATCTTCCTGCATCTGGATGATGCGATACCAGGAAGCACCCTGCTCATCGGCCTTTAATGCCACGACGCGTTCAACGTCTTGCGGGCTCCCCGAGATATTATTCACGGAGATCTGGCCAATTTCATTCAGGCCAGTTACACAGTCAGCACTGGCGAATTCTGCTGACTGCGCGGTGGTGCTCACCAGGCCTGCGGAGAGCAACAGAGAGGTCAAAGCAAGAGTTCGTTTCATCGTCAGCTCCATTTCACATATTTCCGGTATCCGCCGGGCAATCCTTCGCGAATAAACTCCCATCCCTTGTCGCTGGCATGGAGTTTATTGTGGACAGGAAAATGTCTATGGACGCAAAGCAGTGTAAATGTCGTTCAAAGGTAAACCATTATTTTCGGTACAAAATGGCCTGTGAATACCACTGCCCCGTTATGATGGTTTCGTCGATCATGATAATGACGTAATAATCTGCTTTGGCGGCGACGGCTTGTGCCTTTATTGCCTCTTCTGCGTCATCCGGCGAACCGCGAACCAGCGCGGAGACGGTGCCCATTCGCTGTAATCCTTCCGTCTGATTACGACGAATCTCCTGCGGATGATCGGCAACCGGGGGAGCGGGTTGCGGTGTTCCCTGCAGTGCGCTACAGCCGCTAAGCAGAAACACCAGCAATAAAGCAGCAAACCTGTGCATAACCATATCTCGTTTCCTGATAGCCATAGTGTAGTTGTCTGTGAATTTAGTTTTGGGGGAATGTTCCCGAAGTGTTAGCTGGGACGTAATTTTCGAATGAAAATAGCCTGAAACCGTAATCCAGTTCTCAACATTATGAATCATCCATTCATGCAGGGTCGACAATGATTGAAATTGAAATACGCCATCTCGGCGACCATGAAATTTTACACGCTATGCCAGCGGGTAAACGTGATAAACCGCTGCCTGTTGTGGTTTTTTATCATGGATTTACCTCATCGAAGCTGGTTTACAGTTACTTTGCGGTCGCGCTGGCGCAGGCAGGTTTTCGCGTGGTGATGCCGGATGCGCCTGACCACGGCGCACGATTTATGGGTAATGAGCAGGCGCGCCTTGGGCAGTTCTGGCACATACTGCACGGGAGTCTGACCGAGTTTGCCGGATTGCGCGATGCGCTTTATGAGGCAGGGCTGGTGGCCGAGAATCGTCTGGCCGTGGCCGGGGCGTCGATGGGCGGTATGACAGCCCTGGGGATCATGACGCACCATCCAGAAGTGAGGTCGGTCGCCTGTCTGATGGGCTCGGGTTATTTTACCTCGCTGGCGAAGACCCTTTTTCCCCCTCAGGATTTAGCGGAAATCACCGCGAGGCTGGAAGAGTGGGAAGTAACCCGGGCATTGCCGCGCCTCGCAGATCGCCCGCTTTTGCTGTGGCACGGTGATGCGGATGATGTAGTGCCACCTGACGGTACCTTCCGCCTGCAGCAGGCGTTAAAGAAGGAAGGGCTGGACGGTAATCTGACCTGTTTGTGGGAATCAGGCGTTCGCCACCGCATCACGCCAGCGGCGCTGGACGCCACGGTAGCGTTTTTCCGCCAGCATCTTTAAACGCGCAGCACTTTTACTCCCTGATCTTCCAGCTTCTGGAGGATCTCGGGGTTAGCCCCTTTGCCGGTGATCACCAGGTCGATCTGTTCTGCGCGGCTGAACAGCATGCCTGCGCGTTCACCGACTTTACTGCTGTCGACCAGCACCACGAGTTTGCCTACCACGTTGAGCATGTTTTGTTCCGCCATCGCGGTCAGCATATCGGTTTTATACAAACCTTCAGCGGTCAGGCCTTTGCCGCTGGTAAACATCCAGTGTCCGGCGTAGAGACTGTTTTCGCTGTCCTGTGGGCTAAGCGTAATCGACTGACTTTTATTGTACTGACCACCCATGATCACCACGCTCTCATGCTCCTGATCGATGAGATAGTTGGCGAGCGGTAAGTAGTTCGTGATGATTTGCACCGGCTTGCCGCACATCTCGCGGCCCAGCAAAAACGCCGTAGAGCCGCAGTTGATAACGACGCTCTCACCGGGATTCACCAGCTGCGACGCGGCTCTGGCGATCCGCACTTTTTCATCGTGATTCTGCGCCTGATGAATGTTCATCGGCGTCCAGCGGGGGCGCTGCTGGCTAATGGCTTCCGCACCGTTGCGAACTTTTTTCAGCTTGCCGCTTTCATCCAGCTTGTTAATGTCTCGCCGCGCGGTGGCAGGGGAAATCCCTAAACGTTCGATCACTTTCTCGACGGTGATAAACCCTGTTTGCGCCAGGAGTTCCAGTAAAATTTGATGCCGTTGCGCTTCCGTCATGAGCTATTCCGATAAGAATTGATTTGAAAAGATGATATTTGAAATAGCGTGAAATTACTAAAATAAATATGAAATCGCCAGACACAAGTCTGGCGATGTGGCCTCGGAATCAGAGGAAGGACTTAAACGGCAGGTCAGGCTCAATGGTGAAGCAATCATCGAAACCACGCGGGTAGTGGTACTCAAGATTGTCTTTGTCCAGCGGCCAGGTGAACTTGCCGCCTACCTGCCAGATAAATGGCTTGAAGCCGTACTTCAGGCGGTCTTTTTTCATCTCCCACAACACGCGGATTTCCTGCGGATCGGCCTGGAAGTTTGACCAGATATCGTGGTGGAACGGAATAACGACTTTGGTGTTCAGCGCTTCCGCCATGCGCAGCATGTCGGCGCTGGTCATTTTATCCGTAATACCGCGCGGGTTCTCGCCGTAGGAGCCCAGGGCCACGTCAATCTGATGCTCGTTACCGTGCTTAGCGTAGTAGTTGGAGTAGTGGGAGTCACCGCTGTGATACAGGGAGCCGCCCGGCGTTTTGAACAGGTAGTTCACCGCGCGCTCGTCCATGCCGTCTGGCAGTACACCTGCCGCTTTTTGATCGGCCGGCAGCGTAATCAGAGCGGTACGGTCAAAGGCATCAAGAGCATGGATTTCAATGTCTTTGATTTTCACCACGTCGCCCGGTTTCATCACGATGCAGCGCTCTTTCGGCACACCCCAGCCAATCCAGAGATCCACGCAGGTCTGCGGCCCGATAAACGGCACATCGTCCGCGCAGTTTTGCATCACCGCTGCCGCCACGTTTACATCAATATGGTCGTTGTGATCGTGGGTAGAGAGTACGGCATCGATCTGACGAATGGCAAAAGGATCAAGCACAAACGGTGTAGTACGCAGGTTCGGCTGGAGTTTTTCAACGCCGGCCATACGCTGCATCTGGTGGCCTTTTTTCATCAGCGGGTTACCGTGGCTCTGTTTGCCGGTGCCGCACCAGAAATCGACGCAGATATTGGCGCCACCTTCTGATTTCAGCCAGATCCCGGTGCAGCCCAGCCACCACATTGCAAACGTGCCAGGAGCAACCTGTTCCTGCTCGATTTCTTCGTTCAGCCAGCTACCCCACTCCGGAAAGGTGCTCAGAATCCATGATTCACGGGTGATGGTTTTCACTTTACTCATCGTTTTGACTCCTGGTTTTAATCAAAAGTAATCACATTGTGATTCGTTGTGATTAATGCTGGCACCATTTTACGCGCTTTGCAATAGCGAAAATGCGGAATTTTATCTGCTCAACGTCACAGACTCTCTGCTTTTTACTTGTTAGATTATCGCGTAATAAACATTAATTTCATGAATTATAAGGACTAATTTATTTCTTTTGTGCGGTAGTGAAAATCATTACTAACTGAAGGGAAATAAATTGCGTGATGCGTCACAAATAATCAAATTCAATCTTGTGGTGATTATTTGTGATTAATAGAGTGATGGCACCAACCGCACAGGGATTGCCCCTCGTGTTCTCATTTCTGGAGAGAGTTATGGAGATCCTCTACAACGTCTTTACCGTTTTCTTTAATCAGGTAATGACCAACGCCCCGCTGTTGCTGGGTATCGTGACGTGCCTGGGATATATCCTGCTGCGTAAAAGCGTCAGCGTGATTATTAAAGGCACCATCAAAACCATTATCGGTTTCATGCTGTTGCAGGCGGGGTCGGGCATACTGACCAGCACGTTTAAGCCAGTCGTTGCCAAAATGTCGGAAGTGTATGGCATTAATGGGGCTATCTCTGATACCTACGCCTCAATGATGGCGACCATCGATCGTATGGGCGATGCCTATAGCTGGGTAGGTTACGCCGTTCTGCTCGCGCTGGCGCTGAACATTATCTATGTTCTGCTGCGCCGCATTACCGGTATTCGCACCATCATGCTCACCGGGCACATTATGTTCCAGCAGGCGGGGCTGATTGCGGTTTCTCTCTATATCTTCGGTTACCCAATGTGGACCACGATTATCTGCACCGCGGTGCTGGTCTCGCTCTACTGGGGTATCACCTCCAACATGATGTACAAGCCAACCCAGATAGTGACCGACGGTTGCGGTTTTTCCATCGGTCACCAGCAACAGTTTGCTGCCTGGATTGCTTACAAAGTTGCGCCGTACCTGGGTAAAAAAGAAGAGAGTGTTGAAGACCTTAAGCTGCCTGGCTGGCTGAATATCTTCCATGACAACATCGTGTCGACCGCGATTGTGATGACCCTCTTCTTCGGCGCCATTCTGCTCTCCTTCGGTATTGATGTGGTGCAGGCGATGGCGGGGAAAACCCACTGGACGGTTTACATCCTGCAGACCGGTTTCTCTTTCGCCGTGGCTATTTTCATCATTACCCAGGGCGTGCGTATGTTCGTCGCCGAACTGTCTGAAGCTTTCAACGGTATCTCTCAGCGCCTGATTCCTGGCGCGGTACTGGCCATCGACTGTGCCGCTATCTATAGCTTCGCGCCAAACGCGGTGGTCTGGGGATTTATGTGGGGCACCATCGGCCAGCTGATTGCGGTGGGTATCCTGGTCGGCTGCGGCTCCTCAATCCTGATTATTCCGGGCTTTATCCCGATGTTCTTCTCCAACGCCACCATCGGCGTATTCGCTAACCACTTCGGCGGCTGGCGCGCGGCGCTCAAGATCTGCCTGGTAATGGGCATGGTTGAAATCTTTGGCTGCGTGTGGGCGGTCAAGCTCACCGGTATGAGCGCCTGGATGGGCATGGCGGACTGGTCAATTCTGGCACCGCCGATGATGCAGGGTTTTGCCTCCATCGGACTGATCTTTATGGCCATCATCATCCTGATTGCTCTGGCTTATATGTTCTTCGCTGGCCGTTCGCTGCGAGCTGAAGAAGATGCGGAAAAACAAACAGCAGAAGTGTCTGCTCATTAAGGAGTTTCGATTATGACCGTACGTATCCTGGCTGTGTGTGGTAATGGGCAAGGCAGCTCCATGATCATGAAGATGAAAGTGGACCAGTTTTTAACCCAGTCCAACATCGACCACACGGTGAACAGCTGCGCAGTGGGTGAATACAAAAGTGAGCTGAACGGCGCGGACATCATCATCGCCTCTACTCATATCGCCGGCGAAATTAGTGTGTCGGGTAATAAATATGTGGTGGGCGTACGCAACATGCTGTCGCCTGCGGATTTCGGACCAAAACTGCTGGAAGTGATCAAAGAACACTTCCCACAAGACGTGAAGTAAGGACGCCATATGAAACTACGTGATTCGTTGGCAGAGAATAACTCCATCCTTTTACAGGCCGAAGCCAGTACCTGGCAGGAAGCGGTGAAGCTGAGTGTGGATCTGCTGGTTAAGGCTGACGTTGTCGAGCCTCGTTACTACCAGGCGATTCTGGATGGCGTAGCGCAGCATGGCCCTTACTTTGTGATTGCGCCAGGCCTGGCGATGCCGCATGGCCGCCCGGAAGAGGGCGTCAAGAAAACCGGCTTCGCGCTGGTGACGCTGAAAACGCCGCTGGTGTTTAACCACGAAGATAACGACCCGGTCGACATCCTTATCACTATGGCGGCTGTCGATGCCAATACCCACCAGGAGGTGGGCATCATGCAGATCGTCAATCTGTTTGATGACGAAGCCAATTTTGACCGTTTACGCGCCTGCCGTACCGCGCAGGACGTGCTGGATTTAATTGATAACGCCACTGCGGCGGCCGTTTAAGAGGAATTGAATATGTCATTACCCATGTTGCAAGTTGCGCTGGATAACCAAACGCTGTCTCACGCTTACGAAACCACCCGCCTGATTGCGGAAGAAGTGGACATCATTGAAGTGGGCACCATTCTGTGCGTGGGCGAAGGCGTTCGTGCGGTTCGTGACCTGAAAGCGCTCTATCCGCATAAAATCGTGCTGGCGGATGCCAAAATCGCCGACGCAGGCAAAATCCTCTCCCGCATGTGCTTCGAAGCCAACGCCGACTGGGTCACCGTGATCTGCTGTGCGGATATCAACACCGCCAAAGGCGCGCTGGACGTGGCAAAAGAGTTTAACGGCGACGTGCAGATTGAGCTGACCGGCTTCTGGACCTGGGAGCAGGCCCAGGAGTGGCGCGACGCGGGCATTCAGCAGGTGGTATATCACCGCAGCCGTGATGCCCAGGCCGCAGGTGTAGCGTGGGGCGACGCGGATATCAGCGCCATCAAACGTCTGGCCGATATGGGCTTCAAAGTGACCGTCACTGGCGGTCTGGCGCTGGAAGATCTGCCGCTGTTCAAGGGCATTCCTATTCACGTTTTTATTGCCGGTCGCAGCATTCGTGATGCGGCGTCCCCGGTGGAAGCCGCGCGTCAGTTCAAACGCTCAATCGCTCAGCTTTGGGGCTAAGGAGCGGGTATGTTGTCAAAACAGGTCCCGCTTGGCATCTATGAAAAGGCACTCCCTGCGGGGGAGTGCTGGCTGGAGCGGTTACAGCTGGCGAAGCAGCTGGGCTTCGATTTTGTCGAAATGTCGGTGGATGAGACGGACGAGCGTCTTTCTCGCCTCGACTGGAGCCGCGACCAGCGCCTGGCACTGGTAAGCGCCATCGCGGAAACGGGCGTGCGCGTGCCGTCCATGTGCCTGAGCGCTCATCGTCGTTTTCCGCTCGGCAGCGAAGATGATGCCGTGCGCGCGCAGGGGCTGGAGATCATGCGTAAAGCCATCCGCTTTGCGCAGGACGTGGGTATCCGCGTGATCCAGCTGGCGGGTTATGACGTTTACTATCAGGAAGCTAACGATGAAACGCGCCGTCGTTTCCGTGATGGCCTGAAAGAGAGCGTTGAGATGGCCAGCCGTGCGCAAGTCACGCTGGCAATGGAGATCATGGATTACCCGCTGATGAACTCCATCAGTAAGGCGCTGGGCTACGCGCACTATCTGAACAACCCGTGGTTCCAGCTTTATCCCGATATCGGCAACCTGTCGGCATGGGATAACGACGTGCAGATGGAGCTGCAGGCAGGCATAGGGCATATCGTGGCGGTGCACGTCAAAGATACCCGTCCTGGCGTGTTTAAAAACGTACCGTTCGGCACCGGGGTGGTGGATTTCGAACGGTGCTTCGAGACGCTCAAGCAGACAGGCTATTGCGGGCCTTACCTGATTGAGATGTGGAGCGAAACGTCGGACAACCCTGCTGCGGAAGTAGCAAAGGCGCGGGACTGGGTGCGCGAGCGTATGGCGCGCGCGGGATTACTGGAGGCTGAACATGCTTAAGCTTAAACAGCAGGTCTTTGAAGCCAACATGGATCTGCCCCGCTATGGCCTGGTCACCTTCACCTGGGGCAACGTCAGCGCTATCGATCGCGAGCAGGGGCTGATCGTGATTAAGCCGAGCGGTGTGGCGTATGACACCATGAAGGCTGACGATATGGTGGTGGTCGATCTTGAAGGAAACGTCGTTGACGGTAAATGGCGTC
This sequence comes from Enterobacter sp. EC_64, assembly GCF_019584165.1. Taxonomy (NCBI): domain Bacteria; kingdom Pseudomonadati; phylum Pseudomonadota; class Gammaproteobacteria; order Enterobacterales; family Enterobacteriaceae; genus Enterobacter; species Enterobacter sp. EC_64. The sequence continues at coordinate 55,577 of NZ_VDAS01000013.1, read as the reverse complement.
CTTCTTCGGACACGGCGACCCATCTGGCGCTGTATCGGCGTTATCCGTCCCTTGGCGGTGTGGTGCATACTCACTCCACGCACGCGACCGCCTGGGCACAGGCGGGGCTGGCGATTCCGGCGCTGGGCACGACACATGCGGACTACTTCTTTGGCGACATCCCCTGCACGCGCGCATTAACGCAGGATGAAGTGGAAGGAGAGTACGAACTCAACACCGGAAAGGTGATTATCGACACGCTGGGAGAATGCGAGCCGCTGCATACGCCGGGGATTGTGGTGTATCAGCACGGCCCGTTCGCCTGGGGAAAAGATGCCCACGACGCCGTCCATAATGCGGTCGTCATGGAGGAAGTGGCACGTATGGCGTGGATTGCCCGCGGCATTAACCCACAGCTTCAGGGCATTGATGATTACCTGATGAACAAGCATTTCATGCGCAAGCATGGCCCGAATGCCTATTACGGGCAGAAGTGAATAAGTGCTCTGGAATACCGAAAAACAGTTGTAACCGGTGGTATTCCGGAGCCATTCACAAAAAAAGCCCCCGGGCAGGGGGCAACGTCAACTATGGCTATGTTCTCGTTGTTGGCTTTCCTGGTGCTAGCGTTAAGGCGTTATCGGTAAATATCTGCACTGGCGTGCATATTGCCGTTGCTGCCGGGCTCACGGATTAACATCACGTGGTAATAAGTTGCGCCCTGGGCGTCGGTCTCTTCATTTAGTGCCTGATCTGCTTCGCTTTCGGTGGCGAAATTATGATTAATATAGATTACGCCTAAGCTGTGCACATCATCCATGTTTCTGGCCTGTCGGCTGTCTATCTTGATGGCTGCCATCGCGTTTGCACTGAGCAAAAGCGCCGCCATTATGGCTAATGCGATTTTTTTCATGATATGCGCTCCACGACTGCGTGCTGTGAGAGGGGGGATGCTCCTTCTTCTGTTTCGGTTATCTCTGATTAAAGTGTAATCACTCCTCCGGCGGGGATGCGTGACCATTTCTGATGCAGTTGTTCAAAAAAACACCGCTTACGGGTGTGAGTAATTTTAAATCACCCACTTAGACCCGCTTCGCGCTTTGTGCGAATTATTTGTGCAATCAGCTTGAGTTTCCAGGGGCGCGCAAGTATTATGACGCGTCAATTTTTCAGCCGACCTTTAACACGTTCCTTGCCTCCCCGGGCCTCGGCTGACCCAGACAGGAGGCTGAATAATCCGTAAGGAGCAATTCGATGCGTCATTACGAAATCGTTTTTATGGTCCATCCTGACCAGAGCGAACAGGTTCCGGGTATGATCGAGCGCTACACTGGTGCAATCACTGCAGCAGCGGGCACGATCCACCGTCTGGAAGACTGGGGCCGCCGTCAGCTGGCTTATCCGATCAACAAACTGCACAAAGCACACTACGTTCTGATGAACGTTGAAGCGCCGCAGGAAGTGATCGATGAGCTGGAAACTAACTTCCGCTTCAACGATGCCGTTATCCGCAGCATGGTTATGCGTACCAAAAACGCAGTGACCGAAGCATCTCCGATGGTTAAAGCGAAAGACGAGCGCCGTGAGCGTCGCGATGATTTCGCAAACGAAACCGCAGATGATTCTGATGCTGGGGATTCTGAAGAGTAATTTCTGATGACCAACCGTCTGGCGTTGTCCGGCATCGTATGCAGGGCTCCCCTTCGAAAGGTCAGTCCATCAGGAATTCCGCATTGCCAGTTCGTGCTTGAGCATCGTTCTGTGCAAGAGGAAGCCGGGTTTCACCGGCAGGCGTGGTGCCAAATGCCCGTTATTATTAGCGGACACGAAAACCAGGCCATTACTCACAGTTTAACGGTCGGTAGTGCAGTAATCGTTCAGGGGTTCATCTCTTGCCACAAGGCAAAGAACGGTCTGAGCAAAATGGTTCTGCATGCCGAGCAGATTGATTTGATAGATTCTGGAGACTAGCCATATGGCACGTTATTTCCGTCGTCGCAAGTTCTGCCGTTTCACCGCGGAAGGCGTTCAAGAGATCGACTATAAAGATATCGCAACGCTGAAAAACTACATCACCGAAAGCGGTAAGATTGTCCCAAGCCGTATCACCGGTACTCGTGCAAAATATCAGCGTCAGCTGGCTCGCGCTATCAAACGCGCTCGCTACCTGTCCCTGCTGCCGTACACTGATCGTCATCAGTAATCGGGCACGGTCCATTAATACGACTTTAAGAGGATAAGGTAATGCAAGTTATTCTGCTTGATAAAGTAGCAAACCTGGGCAGCCTGGGTGATCAGGTAAACGTTAAAGCGGGTTACGCTCGTAACTTCCTGGTTCCACAGGGTAAAGCTGTTCCAGCTACCAAGAAAAACGTAGAGTTTTTCGAAGCACGTCGCGCTGAACTGGAAGCCAAACTGGCTGACGTTCTGGCGGCTGCTAACGCTCGCGCTGAAGCAATCAACGCACTGGGCACCGTTACCATCGCGTCCAAAGCTGGCGACGAAGGTAAACTGTTCGGTTCCATCGGTACCCGCGATATCGCTGATGCAGTTTCTGCAGCAGGCGTTAAAGTGGCTAAGAGCGAAGTTCGTCTGCCGAACGGCGTTCTGCGTACCACTGGTGAGCACGAAGTTGACTTCCAGGTTCACAGCGAAGTGTTCGCTAAACTGGTTGTTAACGTTGTAGCTGAGTAATTTTTTTACTCTGCTCACGTTGAAACGCCGGCCTTGTGCCGGCGTTTTGCTTTTTACAGAACCCCGCCCTTAACGTACCCTGATAAAGCTGCCGTCTGTCTGGCGGGTAAACAGCACCTGTTGTCCATTTCCGGTATCAATCGTTAATCCTGTCACCACCCCGCTGGCATTCTGGCGAATTTGCACCATCTGGCCATTCTGCAGGTTACTGAGCGGTTTACCCGCGCCTTCCACCTTCGCCATGGCATACACGTCTGTCGGCGGCAGGTTGTGGTCACGGAACAGCTGCGCCAGCGTTTTCCCCGGCTCTACGCGATAGGAACGCCACTGTTGCTCAATGCCGGTGGGCTGTTGGGTCTGAGGCTGAGACGGGGCGGCGGCCTGTTCCTGTGGCTGTTCGTCCTGAATCGGCTCTGGCTCAACCGGCGCGACCTGACCCGGATCGTTAGACGGGGTAACGAGCTGCGTCTGCATCGGCTGTGCGTCAGGCTGCGGTCGCGTTTGCGACTGAAGGTCCAGCTGAGCATTGCGGGTGACGGGGGCAGTATCAACATCATCGCCACCGGAAGGAAGCAGGAAGCCCACAATCACCATCAGCGCACCAATGATGATCCCTCTGCGATGCAGAGGAGGCAGCGGATCCATGATGCGAAAATTGTCCGGCGCCTGCCAGATTTTCGCCAGGGTAGGTTTCAGTTCAAATCGCCCGGGCATGGCACTCCTCCTGCTCCGCGTATTTTTTATCCTGTGCCCCGAAGTATAGTTTGCTAACTGCCTGAACGGCGTAGTAAACCCGACATCCGTGACATCAGTTCGGGATTAATCCTGGTTCTCTCTATTGTTTCTGTTTCGTCGCGGTTTGTCACCTTAACTTCAGACAAAGTTTTACCCATAAGGGCATGGCTGATATGCTGCCCGCTACTTTAAATGTGATGGAAGGAAAACCCATGACCACCCCGACTTTTGACACTATCGAAGCGCAGGCAAGTTACGGTATCGGCTTGCAGGTAGGACAGCAGCTGAGCGAATCCGGCCTGGAAGGTCTGTTACCTGAAGCGCTGGTGGCGGGTATCGCTGACGCGCTGGAAGGTAAACAGCCTGCCGTTCCGGTTGACGTTGTGCACCGTGCGCTGCGTGAAATCCACGAGCGTGCTGACGCCGTGCGTCGCGCGCGCTTTGAAGAGATGGCCGCCGAAGGTGTGAAATATCTGGAAGAGAACCGTGAGCGTGAAGGCGTGAACAGCACCGAGTCTGGTCTGCAGTTCCGCGTGATCAATCAGGGCGATGGCGCAATCCCGGCGCGTACCGACCACGTTCGCGTACACTACACCGGTAAGCTGATCGACGGTACCGTCTTCGACAGCTCCGTCGCGCGCGGCGAACCGGCTGAGTTCCCGGTGAATGGCGTTATCGCAGGCTGGATCGAAGCGCTGACCCTGATGCCAGTCGGTTCCAAATGGGAACTGACTATCCCGCATAACCTGGCTTACGGCGAGCGCGGCGCTGGCGCGTCCATCCCGCCATTCAGCACTCTGGTCTTTGAAGTCGAGCTGCTGGAAATTCTGTAATCGACTTTTCTTATTTCCTCTCCCCGGTTGGGGAGGGGAAAATAGCGTGAAAACCTATAGTTAAGTCGGAATCAATATTTTATCTTGCAAACGAAACTGTTGCGTGTATTTTTGTGAGCTGTTTCGCGCTGCATGAGTGATATGACACTCACTTTCAACATATTATTAACATAATATCTAAATCATAGTATTCATCCCGCCGATTCTTACCTAATATCGATTAGCCCTAACAAGGGAACGTCATTTTTTTGACGTATTTAAAGGCCAGAAGAGCCTTAACAACACAGACAGGCATAAACAGGAAAATATCACATGGTAGATCAGGTCAAAGTCGTCGCCGACGAAGAGGCGTCGTCTGAACAGTCGCTACGGCGCAATCTCACAAACCGTCATATTCAGCTCATTGCTATTGGGGGGGCCATCGGTACCGGGCTGTTTATGGGGTCAGGCAAAACCATAAGTCTCGCCGGACCGTCAATCATATTCGTTTATATGATTATCGGTTTTATGCTGTTCTTCGTGATGCGTGCAATGGGTGAGCTGCTGCTCTCGAACCTCGAATACAAATCCTTCAGCGACTTCGCTTCAGACCTGCTCGGGCCATGGGCGGGCTATTTCACCGGCTGGACCTACTGGTTCTGCTGGGTCGTGACCGGTATGGCGGACGTCGTGGCGATAACCGCCTATGCGCAGTTCTGGTTCCCCGGGCTGTCGGACTGGGTGGCCTCGCTGGCGGTTATTGTTCTGCTGCTGAGCCTGAACCTCGCCACCGTTAAAATGTTCGGTGAGATGGAGTTCTGGTTCGCGATGATCAAAATCGTGGCCATCGTTGGGCTCATCGTAGTAGGCCTGGTGATGGTGCTCACCCACTTCCAGTCACCAACCGGCGTTCAGGCGTCGTTTACCCATCTGTGGAATGATGGAGGCTGGTTCCCGAAAGGCATTAGCGGCTTCTTTGCCGGCTTCCAGATTGCGGTGTTCGCGTTTGTAGGGATTGAGCTTGTCGGAACGACCGCTGCGGAAACCAAAGATCCGGAGAAGTCTCTCCCGCGCGCCATCAACTCCATTCCGGTGCGTATCATCATGTTCTACGTCTTCGCGCTGATCATCATTATGTCCGTGACGCCGTGGAGCTCGGTGGTGCCAAGCAAGAGCCCGTTCGTTGAGCTGTTCGTGCTGGTGGGGCTGCCTGCGGCGGCGAGCCTGATTAACTTCGTGGTGCTGACCTCAGCGGCGTCTTCCGCGAACAGCGGCGTGTTCTCAACCAGCCGTATGCTGTTTGGTCTGGCGCAGGAAGGCGTGGCGCCGAGCGCGTTCGCCAAGCTGTCTAAGCGTGCGGTACCTGCGAAAGGGCTGACCTTCTCCTGCATGTGCCTGCTGGGCGGCGTGGTGATGCTCTACGTAAACCCAAGCGTGATTGGCGCGTTCACCATGATTACCACGGTCTCAGCGATCCTGTTTATGTTCGTCTGGACCATCATCCTCTGTTCCTATCTGGTGTACCGCAAACAGCGCCCACACCTGCATGAAAAATCGATCTACAAGATGCCGCTGGGCAAGCTGATGTGCTGGGTGTGCATGGCGTTCTTCGTCTTCGTGCTGGTTCTGCTGACGCTGGAAGATGATACCCGTCAGGCGCTGATCGTCACGCCGCTGTGGTTTATCGCCCTGGGGCTGGGCTGGATGTTTATCGGTAAGAAACGGATGGCTGGCATGCGTTAAGCATGTTGCCGGGTGGCGCTGACGCTTACCCGGCCTACGTTCGAGGACGTTGCAGGCCCGGTAAGCGCTAGCGCCACCGGGCTTTTTTATTCCCCCGCTAATGCCCGCGGGAACAGAACGTTGTTCTCAAGGCTGATGTGTTCCATCAGGTCGTCAATCATCTCGTTAATGCCGTTGTACATCGCTTTCCACGTTGTGCACGCTTCTGGCGGCGGCGTGACGTTGTGGGTGGTGTGTTTGATCACTTCCAGCAGTTCGCCCGCGTCATCATGCTCGCTTTCCATCACGCTGATGGGCCCCATCGCCTGGCTTCCCATTCCCTGTTTAATCATCGGGAAGAGGATCTGCTCTTCTTTCATCATGTGGCTGGAAAGCTCTTCGTGCAGCAGGGTCAGGTATTTCGCCAGACCGCGCGGAACGGAAGGTTTGTCGGCATGCACGCGTTCGACTTTGGTCGCCTGCAGGATCAACTCCGGCAGCTGTTCACGGTGACGGTCATGGTAACGCACGATGATGTGGTCGATGATTTCTGCGAGCGGAGCGGTTCGCCAGTCTTTGTCGACGGGCTGCTCGGCCAGCTTCGCCAGCTCGGCTTCAATCACCTCAACGTTCAGCTCTTTGCGTAAGGCCGCCCGTGCCAGGGTTTGCTTACCGCCGCAGCAGTAGTCCATATCGTATTTGCGAAACAGCGCAGAAGCGCGAGGAATGGAGAGCGCCAGCTCGCCCAGGGGTTGGTCGCGAAAGGCCATAGCAGTTACCTCATCATCAATAATATAAAGTGCATATTAAATACATCTTTTAAGCGACGCTATAACCCTTTAGAGGAACGGGTAAAAGTGAGATGCAGATCACAAAAAAATATCCGATTTAACTCTCTGAATGGGTTCAGGAAAGTGGTTTCGAAACTTTTTAAAGGTGGAGAAACAGTAAACAACCCGCTGCACCTGCCGATATATCCACGTCAGACAAACCTGCATATAACAAAGGCAACGCATGTTTAAACGTATAAAAGTCATTACCCTTCTGATTTCGGTGCTGCTTGTGCTCGGCATCATGCAAGTGATTTCCGCCGGTATCTTTATCAACGCCCTGAATAACGATAAAGACAACTTTACCGTGTCGCAGCTCTCCAGCAAGAACGTGGCGGAGTTTACCGATGCGTGGATCAGTCTGAACCAGGCGCGCGTCACCCTGAACCGCGGGATGCTGCGCCTGCAAAGCAGCATGGCCTCGCAAATTAACGGCGGTCAGCTGAATGAGCTGGTGACCACGGCGAAAAATCTGCTGACTGAAGCCCAGGTTCATTACGATAAATACTATGCCTTGCCGAATACGCCAGGCCTGGATGAGAACCTGACCAACCAACTCGAGGAGCAGTACCGCATTTACTCTGCAACGCTGACGCAAATGAATGTTCTGCTGAGCCAGGGCAATCTGGAAGATATGTTCAAGCAGAATGCTGAACAAAAACAGAATGCGATGCAGACGGTTTATCGTGAATGGCGTGAAGCGCAGGCCGCGCTCACGGATAAAGGCATTCAGGATAACGAAAGTGATTACAAGCGCATCCTGTGGATCCTCTCTGCGGTCATGCTGCTGGTGATTGTGGTGATTATCTCCAGCTGGATTGCGATGCGCCGCGTGCTGCTGCTGCCTCTGGAAGAGGTGATTAACCATATTCGCGCCATTGCGGCAGGCGATCTCACCCAGCCGATTCAGGCCGACGGTAAAAATGAAATGGCCATCCTGGCGCGCAACGTGCAGGAGATGCAAACTTCGCTGGCGAACACCGTGGGCGTGGTGCGCGAAGGCGCAGATACCATTTACACCGGTGCAGGCGAAATCTCCGCAGGCAGTAACGATCTCTCTTCCCGTACCGAGCAGCAGGCCGCGTCTCTGGAAGAGACGGCAGCCAGCATGGAACAGCTGACGGCAACCGTGAAGCAGAACGCCGATAACGCGCGTCAGGCTTCCCGTCTGGCGCTGGATGCCTCCTCCACGGCGAAGAAGGGCGGTCACGTGGTGGAAGGCGTCGTGCGGACGATGGATGAAATCGCCACCAGCTCCAGCAAAATCGCGCAAATTACCAACGTGATCGACGGGATTGCCTTCCAGACGAATATTCTGGCGCTGAACGCGGCGGTGGAAGCGGCCCGTGCAGGCGAGCAGGGCCGTGGCTTTGCGGTGGTGGCAGGGGAAGTGCGTACCCTTGCCCAGCGCAGCGCTCAGGCGGCGAAAGAGATCAAAGCGCTGATCGATGACTCCGGCGAACGCGTGAACGCGGGCTCGCAGCTGGTTAACGAAGCCGGGGCCACGATGGCTGAGATCGTCAATGCGGTTACTCGCGTCACCGACATTATGGGCGAAATTGCTTCGGCCTCTGACGAGCAGAGCCGCGGTATCGACCAGGTGGGCCAGGCGGTAGCCGAGATGGACCGCGTGACCCAGCAGAACGCCTCACTGGTGGAGGAGTCTGCGGCCGCGGCGGCGGCGCTGGAAGATCAGGCTGCACGCCTGAACGAAGCGGTGGCGGTGTTCAAAATTACCCGCAACCAGGCGGTCAAAGCGGCGCCGGTAAAAACCTATGTGCCAAAAGCGCAGCCTGTCGCGGCGGCGTCTGAAGCAAACTGGGAAACGTTTTAACATCATGTCGGGTGGCGCTGGCGCTTACCCGGCCTACGAAACGGCTCCTTGTAGGCCGGGTAAGGCGGAGCCGCCACCCGGCAAATATCACACCTCCGACGCCGGAACGACCCTCGGTTTTTCCGGCTTCGCTCTCACCGCCATCACCACCCCTACCACCAGCAGCACGATCCCGCAGGCCGTGAACAACGGCGGCACGCTCTGGCGCATGAGGAAGGTATAAAGCAGTCCGGCCAGGGTTTCGAAGACAATCAGCGGCCCTAAGATCACCGTCGGCAGCTTCTGGCTGGCAATGTTCCAGCACAGCGCGCCCACCCATGAGCACAGCACCGCGATCGCAACCATCAGGCCAATGAACACCCACGGTCTTGGCCCGAAGGGCTGGGCGAAGTCCGGCTGCTGATGGCCCAGCCAGAGGCATGCGCCGAGATACCCCACGACGGATACGGGCAGCGTGACCAGCGCCTGCGCCGTCGCCCACATCATCGGGTGCTTGTCCGGGTTCTCACGCAGCCAGCGCGCGTTGCGCAGGGCATACCATGCCCAGCACGCCACGGAAATGAACGCCAGCAGAATGCCAGAACCGTACCGCCATAGGTCAACATCGCCCTGCCCATGGCGCAGCTCGGCAATATTAACGCATATCAGCCCCAGGGCGGTGCAGACCAGCGCCGGGGCCATTTTTGACCACGCCATTTTGCCATCGCGCTGGCTGTAGAGCAGGTTAGCAAAGACGGGGATGACGACCGGCAGCGTGCCGATAATCATGGTCGATACCGGCGCACCGGTACGCTGAATGGCACTCGCGAGGCAAACGTAATAGATAAGATTGCCCATCATGGTCAGCGCCAGCGCGGTCCCCCAGTCCTGACGGCTGAGCTGGCGCAAGCGCGCGCGTCCCAGCCACGCCAGGGGCAGGGCAATCAGCCCCAGCGCCAGATAACGTCCGGTCGACTGCAATATTGCCGGATACTCGGGCACGATCAGCGGGCCGACAAAAATCAGTCCCCACATCATCCCGGCCAGCAGGGCATACAACACTCCACTAATCATTTTTCCATCCACAGGTATTTACGCTGTAGTTAGTGTAGGAGGGGCGAATGCGCGCGTATTGTATGAGATTGCGCATTAGCGCCGTGTAACCTGCTTCTGGTAGCGCACGGGCGTAATGCCGTAGCGGTGGGTAAATGCGCGGGTCAGATGTGACTGATCGGTCAGCCCGGTTGCGGCGGCAACCTCTGCGGCGGGCATGCCGTGGGTGAGAAACGCTTTGGCGCGCCAGAGTCGAATGGCCATCAGCATCTGATGCGGCGTCACGTGAAAATGGGCTTTGAACTGGCGCTGGAAATGATACGGGCTGAGCGAGACGACGCTGGCCAGCTCGTCCAGCGTCAGAGCGCGCATATAGTTGTCGTGCAGGTACTCGCGTACCCTTTCGAAGCGGTGCGCGCCTTCCTGAACCCGTGTCGCGTGGTGGGCAAACGGCTGGAAGGTCTCAATCAGATCCAGCAGTAAACCTTTTTGCGCAAGCGGATCGTCAGTGTGCCACAAGCCGTAAATGAGCCTGCCGATTTGCTGTGAGCGTAACGGATCATGACGGGTCACGTCGCTGAACCACCAGTGTCGGAGGCCGGTCACCTCTTCCAGCAGATCGGGTTCGATATAGACCATCCGGTAGCGCCAGCCGCCCTCGGTGGCGGATTCGCCGGTGTGGATCTCGTCCGGGTTCATGGTAACGACGGATTTCTCCGCCGCGAGATGCTGGCTGCCGCGATAGCGAAAGCGTTCGGCACCGGTTTCAATCGTGCCGATGCCGAAGGCTTCATGGGTGTGAGGCTCAAAGGCGTAGTCAGAAATGTGCGCGTGATACAGCTCCAGGCCCGGCAGCTGCGCCAGATGGCGAAAGCGCGCGCTGTCTCTTTCATCATTAAACTGTTCCGGTACGCCTTGCACGGTGAGCCTCCTCGTGGGTCATCTTTTCATTATCAAAGATGACCCGAGGGGATGCCACAAAAAATAACCATCCCGTAACAATTACAGAATGGCTTTAATGCTCTCCGCCAGCGTAGTGGTTGGGCGCCCGATCAGTTTGCTCAGGGTGCGGCTGTCGTCGAAAAGGCCGCCTTTCGAGGCGCCCACGTCGGAGTCCGCCAGCATATCCGCCAGCCCGGCAGGCAGGCCGACGCTTTTCAGCGCGGCAGCAAACTCCGCTTCGCTGAGATTCTGGTAGGTGACCGGCTTTCCGCTCTGTTTGCTCAGTTCAGCCGCCAGTTCGCTCAGCGTCCAGCCGTGGTCGCCCGCCAGTTCATACACCTTGCCCGCATGGCCCTCTTCAGCAATCACTTTCGCTGCCGCCGCGGCATAGTCTGCGCGGGTGGCAGAGGCAATTTTGCCTTCGCCTGCCGCACCAATAAACACGCCGTGTTCCAGCGCAGGCGGCGCGCTCGCCAGATAGTTTTCGGTATACCAGCCGTTGCGCAGCAGGGCATAAGGAATGCCGGACGCCGCCAGCGCTTTTTCAGTGGCAACGTGTTCAACGTGCAGACCGAGCGGCGAGGTATCCGCATGCAGCAGGCTGGTGTAGGCGATAAATTTCACCCCTGCCGCTTTGGCGGCGTTAATCACGTTCTGGTGCTGGATCGCGCGCTGGCCGACTTCGCTGGACGAGATCAGCAGCAGCTTATCCACGCCGTTCAGCGCGGCGGTGAATGCGGCTTCATCCGTGTAGTCCGCCTGACGAACCACAATTCCCTGCTGGCTTAAGGCTTCAGCTTTTGCCGGGTTACGTACGATGGCCACAATCTGGTTAGCCGGTACGGTTTTCAACAGCTGTTCGATAACGAGATGGCCAAGCTGGCCGGTGGCGCCGGTAATCGCGATCATGATGAATCTCCTTCGTGTTTGTCTGGTGTTGTGGCACACTAGCACCATAGCTAACTTTTAGTAAGTACGTACAAAAAGGTAAGTATGAAAACAACGATACCGACGCTCAGCGAACAATTGCGCGATGGCAATCTCTTCGCGGAACAGTGCCCTTCACGAGAGGTGCTCAAACACGTTACCAGCCGCTGGGGGGTACTGATTCTGCTGGCGCTGCGCCAGGGAACGCATCGCTTTAGCGATCTGCGCCGTAAAATGGGCGGGGTGAGCGAAAAGATGCTGTCCCAGTCGCTTCAGGCGCTGGAGCAGGACGGGTTTGTCGATCGCGTATCGTACCCGGTTGTGCCGCCGCACGTAGAGTATAGCCTGACCCCGATGGGGATCGAGGTCAGCGAGAAAGTCGCCGCGCTGGCGGACTGGATTGAGGTGAATACGCCGAAGGTGATGGCGAATCGGGACGAGCGCGCGGCGTAAAAGCCGGGTGGCGGCTTCGCCTTACCCGGCCTACCCATAATCTTCCATCCCGTAGGCCGGCTAAGCGAAGCGCCACCCGCCACAATCGACGCTACTTACTTAAATCCAGGTGATAAATCGCGAACCCAATATCATCCGTCGCGACCTGTTTCATCGGATACTGCGCCTTCTCCTTAATAAACGCGGCTGCCTTCTCGGACGGTGACGTTTCAAAGCGGATATCCAGCGGCGTATCGCTGTGGATCGGCGCCAGACGCCAGTTGTTATCCACCGCCGGATGAATTTCGCCGGCCTTTTTCGACTCCGCGCTGATCCACGCCGCCAGCACAGAGCGGTTCTCGTCCGGCGAGGCAAAGGCGATGTGTCCATCTCCCGTACCGGCAAACTTACCGCCGTAGGCACGGTAGTTATTGGTCACCACCAGGAAAGTGGCATTCGGGTCGATCGCCTTGCCGTTGAAGGTCAGGTTTTTAATGCGCTCCGCCTGCGGGTTGATCGCCTGACACTCGCCGTCATATTTCGCCGGCTGGGTGACGTCAATCTGGTAGTTCACGCCGTCGATCACGTCGAAGTTGTAGGTGCGGAAGCCGTCCCAGTTAATCAGCGACTGCGGCTTGCTGCTGTGTGGGTCAATCTGGTTAAACTGTCCGGCAGAACACTCCAGCCACTCTTTTACCTCTTTCCCGGTGGCTTTAACCACAACCAGCGTATTCGGGTAGAGATAGAGATCGGCGGCATTACGGAAGGTGAGCTGGCCCTTTTCGACCTCCACATAGCTTGCCGGGTCATTCTTACGCCCGCCCACTTTGAATGGCGCAGCGGCGGAGAGTACCGGCAGTTTCGCCAGATCCGGATCGCCCTGCACAAAGTGTTCGGCATAGGCTTTCTGCGCCATGTTGACGACCTGGACGGTCGGATCGTCCTGCACCAGCGCCAGGAAGCTGTACATGTTGTCGGCGGATTTGCCGATCGGCTTGCTGACGAATTCGCGCGTGGCGTCGTGATCGTGCTTCAGCACGTCGACCAGTTTTTTATCTTCCGCCGCCAGCGATTTTTTCGCAGCAGCGTCGTAAATTGGGCGCGCTTCGGCTTTTGGCTGCGTGACCTTCCAGCGGCCGCCGTCGTTATTCAGCACCAGATCCACCACGCCAAGATGGTCGCCCCACATGCCCGGCATCACCGACGGCACGCCGTTAAGCATCCCTTTCTCAATATCCGCCCCTTTAATGCTGGCAAAGTCTTTGCCCGGGAAGACCGCGTGGGCGTGGCCGAACAGGATTGCATCAACGCCCGGGACTTCACTCAGGTAGTAAACGGAGTTTTCTGCCATGGCCTGGTATGGATCGGCGGAGAGGCCGGAATGGGCAACCACCACCACCAGATCGGCGCCTTTTTCGCGCATTTCCGGCACGTATTTACGCGCGGTTTCGGTGATGTCGTTAACGGTCACCTTACCATCGAGGTTGGCCTTATCCCACGTCATGATCTGCGGCGGGACAAAACCGATGTAGCCGATTTTCAGCGTCTGTTTTTTCCCGTCCTGATCGACAACCTCAGTCTCTTTAATCAGGTAAGGCGTAAAAAGCGGCTTTTGGGTCTTAACGTCGATGATATTGGCGTTAACGTACGGGAATTTTGCGCCTGCCAGGGCATCATGCAGGTATGTCAGACCGTAGTTGAATTCATGGTTGCCGAGGTTACCGACGGTATAGTCCAGGGTGTTCATCGCTTTATAAACAGGATGGATCTCGCCTTTTTTCAGCCCCCTGGTCGCCATGTAGTCCCCGAGCGGACTGCCCTGAATGAGATCGCCGTTATCGACCAGCACGCTATTTTTCACTTCGCCGCGCGCCGCATTGATCAAACTCGCCGTGCGTACCAGTCCGAATTTTTCCGTCGGGGTATCTTTGTAGTAATCGAAATCCATCATGTTGCTGTGCAGATCGGTCGTTTCCAGAATACGTAAATCGACCGTCGCTGCCTGCACGCTCGCCGCAATCAGCGTCGCCAGGAGCGTTGCGCTAAACTTAATCATCAGAAGAGTCCTTTTTTCGATCCAGGCCACAAAAGAGTATGTATCTATAACGTGTTGCTTACATAAATGTGAATCCTGACAGAAAAAAGCAACCTGAAACCGGAATTGCTTCACAGATAGCGGAATTGTTCACATTACGATATAACTAAAACAAAGAGTTAACCTCACTGCGTTAACAAAGAGGTGGAAAATGCTAGATAAAATTTGTCAGCTCGCACGGGATGCGGGGGATGCCATCATGCAGGTGTATGACGGTAGTAAACCCATGGAGGTTGTCAGCAAAGCGGACGACTCTCCGGTCACGGCGGCAGATATCGCGGCGCATAAGGTGATCCTGAAAGGGTTACAGGCCTTAACGCCGGACATCCCCGTCCTGTCAGAAGAAGCGCCGCAAAGCTGGGAAGAGCGCCAGCACTGGCAGCGCTACTGGCTGGTGGACCCCCTGGACGGGACAAAAGAGTTCATCAAGCGCAACGGTGAATTCACCGTCAATATCGCCCTGATTGAGAAGGGTAAAGCGGTGCTGGGCGTGGTCTACGCGCCGGTCATGAAGGTGATGTACAGTGCTGCAGAAGGGAAGGCGTGGAAGGAAGAGTGCGGCGTGCGCAAGCAGATCCAGGTGCGCGACGCGCGTCCGCCGCTGGTGGTGATTAGCCGCTCGCACAGCGACAGCGAGCTGCAGGAGTATCTGCAGCAGCTGGGTGAACACCAGACCACCTCGATTGGCTCATCGCTGAAATTCTGCCTGGTGGCGGAAGGACAAGCTCAGCTCTATCCCCGCTTTGGGCCGACGAACGTCTGGGACACCGCCGCCGGGCATGCCGTTGCCGCGGCCGCCGGGGCGCATGTTCATGACTGGCAGGGCAAGCCGCTGGACTACACCCCGCGCGAATCCTTCCTCAATCCCGGCTTCCGCGTCTCTCTTTATTGAGCCAGCAGCTTATGCAGCAGGTCGACAACCTGCTGCACCTCTTCCTGGGTCAGCGCCCCGTCTTTCACCCACTGTACGCGGCCGTTCTTATCCAGCACGACAATCGCAGAGCTCTCTTCCTCCAGCTGCCAGGCCTTACGGGTGACGCCGTTGCTGTCGACGATAAACTGCGACCATGGGTAGAGCTTTTTATTGCTCTCAAGGCTTGAACGCACAAACATTCCGGAGCCCGGAATGGCGTCATCGGTATTCACGATCGTGGTGGTCTGGTAACGATCGTGTGGGAATTTTGCCGCCTTGATCGCCTCCACCAGGTTGGCATTTTTCTCTTTTGCAGATGTACGACCGGCAATATGTTGTACAACTCTCACTTTGCCCGCGAGCTGCGCGCTATTCCAGGCTTTATAGCTAAACTTATCATTGTCGAGAATCAATTCTCCCCGGTCAGCAATGCCGACTGGCGGTACACGTTGTCCTTTTTCAATGTTGTGAGCACTCGCCCACAGGGGCAGCAGCAGGCAGGCTGCTGCAAGGATAGTACGTAGGGTCATGGCGTTTCCTTATTGTTTGCAGGTGATCCGACCACTTGGTCATGCATTTTTAATGATAAGTGCGATCAATGTGGTTTTCCCGCAATCCCGATGCCACTTTGCGGGTGAACGCACATATCCATGAAAAAACGACGGCTTATACTGCGCTCAGTCACGCTTTGCAAAGATTATTCTGAATAATTGTAATCAAACGGTAAATAAACTTATGCACACTGGGTAACACCGTAGTTCTGGTCTATAGTCATTGGGCATTAAAATTTGCGCTCAGGACAGTCGGGCCGATTGTGGCACCGCAAGAGCGTATGATACGCAGGAGATACAAGAATGAAAATTTTCCAACGCTACAACCCGCTTCAGGTGGCGAAGTACGTGAAGATCCTGTTCCGTGGACGGTTGTATATCAAGGATGTTGGCGCTTTTGAGTTTGATAAGGGCAAAATCCTTGTCCCAAAAGTGAAGGACAAACAGCACCTGTCTGTGATGTCCGAAGTCAACCGTCAGGTTATGCGTCTGCAAACTGAGATGGCTTAACCAACGTGCTATGCAGCAGTAAAAAAACGGCTCCCGATGGGAGCCGTTGATGTTTGTGGGGGCAGGAACCTTACGCCGACACCTTCTCTTCCGCATCCGGCAGCTTCGGCACCAGTACGGTCGGTTTGTTGTCGATGCGCGTCACCAGCAGCTGGTCGATGCGGTAGTTATCAATATCCACCACCTCAAACTTGTAGCCGGAGAACTTCACCGAGTCGGTACGTTTCGGGATCTTACGCAGCATAAACATCATAAAGCCGCCGATGGTCTCGTAGTTTCCGGACTGCGGGAACTCGTCGATATCCAGCACGCGCATCACGTCTTCAATTGGCGTGCCGCCATCAATCAGCCATGAATTATCGTCACGCTGAACAATCTGCTCTTCCAGCCCCTGGCCTACCAGGTCGCCCATCAGCGTGGTCATGACGTCGTTGAGGGTGATAATACCCACCACCAGCGCGTATTCGTTCATGATCACCGCGAAGTCTTCCCCGGCGGTTTTGAAGCTTTCCAGCGCTTCTGAGAGCGTCAGGGTGTCCGGCACAATCAGGGTATTGCGGATCTGCACGCCGCTGTTCAGCGCCAGGCTCTGGTTCGCCAGCACGCGGTTCAGCAGGTCTTTGGAGTCGACGTAACCGATGATGTGGTCAATATCTTCATTACAGACCAGGAACTTGGAGTGCGGATGCTGCGCCACTTTGTTCTTCAGGCTCTGCTCATCTTCATGTAAATCGAACCAGATAATGCTTTCACGGCCCGTCATGGAAGAGGGCACGGTACGGGATTCCAGTTCGAATACGTTCTCAATCAGCTCGTGTTCCTGCTTACGCAGTACCCCGGCCAGGGCACCGGCTTCCACGACCGCATAAATGTCGTCAGAGGTGATGTCATCTTTACGCACCATCGGCAGCTTAAAGATGCGGAAAATGACGTTTGCCAGGCCGTTGAAGAACCACACCAGCGGGCGGAACACAAACAGGCAGAAGCGCATCGGGTTGATGATACGCAAAGCCACGGCTTCTGGCGCAATCATACCGATGCGTTTCGGGGTCAGGTCGGCGAAGAGGATGAACAGCCCGGTCACCAGCGAGAAGGAGAGGATAAAGCTCAGCTGTTCGGCCAGTTCTGCGGACATGTACTGCGCAAAGAGGCTATAAAACGCCGGGGAAAACGCCGCATCGCCCACGATACCGCCCAGGATAGCCACCGCGTTCAGACCAATTTGCACCACGGTAAAGAACGTACCGGGGTTTTCCTGCATTTTGAGAATGCGAGAGGCGTTGATGTTGCCCTCGTCGGCGAGCAGCTTCAGTTTGATTTTACGGGACGCGGCCAGCGAGATCTCGGATATCGAGAAAAATGCACTGACGGCAATCAGACAAAGTATTACTAAAATACTGTTTAACATAGTTTATCCGGCTTCTCGCCAGATCCTCAGAAGGGGAGTTGATACCATTTGTGTGGAAACACATTGAACATCAGCTCGTAGCGTTGAGCCGATTATTTCAGCGGCTAGTATAGCGTAAAGAGATGTAAATCTGCCAGAGGTCACATTTTTACATAAAACAGACCGGACAGCGGGTGCTGCCCGGTACGGGCGACGATCTAACGGCTGATAATCAGGCCAGCTGTGGCGGCAGGCAGACGCCGATACCTCCGATTCCGCAGTAGCCGTACGGGTTTTTATGCAGATACTGCTGGTGATCGTCCTCGGCGTAGTAGAACGGTTTCGCGGTGGTGATTTCCGTGGTCACCTCGCGCGTATCGCCCGCTTCACGCATGGCCTGCTGGAAACGCTCAAGGCTGGCGCGCGCGGCGGCATCCTGCTCAGGGGTGAGCGGATAGATAGCCGAGCGGTACTGCGTGCCGTGGTCGTTGCCCTGACGCATGCCCTGCGCCGGGTCGTGGTTTTCCCAGAAGACCTGCAGGAGCTGTTCGTAGCTGATTACCGTCGGGTCGTACACTACGCGTACCGCTTCCGCATGGCCGGTTTCGCCGGAGCAGACTTCGCGGTAGGTTGGATTCGGCGTGTAACCGCCCGTGTAGCCGGCTGCCGTGCTGTAAACGCCAGGCAGCTGCCAGAAGAGGCGCTCAACGCCCCAGAAGCAGCCCATAGCGAACAGGGCGATTTCCATGCCATCAGGAACGTTAGTCATGGAATGGCCATTGACGGCGTGTAAAGTCGCCACAGGCATAGGGGTGTTGCGTCCCGGTAATGCATCAGCTTGTGAAACCAGATGCTTTTTGTCGAATAAACTCACGGTGGGGCCTCCCGGGGTGCGATGTTTCGGTTAAGGTTGTCACGGCGCGTTTAATTGAACACAATAAATGCGCTGAATGAGTCTAGATTTAATCATAAGAAATATTTGGGTGTTACACCCATTTTCAACCCGATATTCGGGTTTTTGGCCAACAGGCCGTATTTTGCCGCGGAGCGGCACTTCATTTGCTTCCAGGGTGGAAACAGGGATATTCAGGAGAAAACGTGACAAAAATCCGCCAGTTATGTTTAGTCAGTCTGTTGCTGACAAGCGGGATTGCCAGCGCGGCGAATGTCCGTTTGCAGGTTGAGGGGTTATCCGGGGCGCTACAAAAAAACGTGCGTGCGCAGCTATCGACCATCCAGAGTGATGAGGTGACGCCGGACCGGCGTTTCCGCGCGCGCGTCGATGATGCCATCCGTGAAGGACTAAAAGCGCTGGGGTATTACGAACCCACCATTGATTTCGATCTCCGCCCGCCCCCAAAGAAGGGGCGCCAGGTGCTTATTGCCCGCGTTTCGCCGGGCGAGCCGGTGCTGATTGGCGGCACCAACGTCATCCTGCGCGGCGGGGCGCGTACCGACCGGGATTACCTCGACTTGCTCAGCACGCGGCCGAAAATCGGCACCGTGCTCAACCACGGTGACTACGACCACTTCAAAAAAGAGCTGACCAGCGTTTCCCTGCGTAAGGGCTACTTTGACAGCCAGTTCAATAAAAGCCAGCTGGGCATTGCGCTGGCGCGACGTCAGGCCTTCTGGGATATCGACTACGATAGCGGAGAACGCTACCGCTTTGGCGACGTGACATTCGAAGGGTCGCAAATTCGTGAAGAGTACCTGCAAAACCTCGTGCCCTTTAAAAAAGGGGATTACTACCAGTCGAGCGACCTGGGAGAGCTGAACCGACGGCTCTCAGCCACCGGCTGGTTTAACTCCGTGGTTGTCGCCCCTGAATTTGATAAGTCTCGCAAAACCAAGGTGTTGCCGCTGCACGGCGTTGTTTCGCCGCGCACCGAGAACACCATTGAAACCGGTGTGGGCTATTCGACGGACGTTGGCCCGCGCGTGAAGGCTACCTGGAAAAAGCCGTGGATGAACTCCTACGGCCATAGCCTGACCACCAGCGCCAGCATTTCCGCCCCGGAACAGCAGCTCGATTTCAGCTATAAAATGCCGCTGCTGAAAAATCCGCTTGAGCAATATTACCTGGTTCAGGGGGGCTTTAAGCGCACCGACCTGAACGATACCGAGTCCGATTCCACCACGCTTGCCGTGTCGCGTTACTGGGATCTCTCCAGCGGCTGGCAGCGCGCCATCAACCTGCGCTGGAGCCTGGATCACTTTACCCAGGCCAACGTCACCAACACCACCATGCTGCTCTATCCTGGTGTGATGATCAGCCGCACCCGCTCGCGCGGCGGCCTGATGCCGACCTGGGGCGATTCCCAGCGTTACTCTATCGATTACTCCAACACCATGTGGGGTTCCGACGTGGATTTCTCGGTGATTCAGGCGCAGAACGTCTGGATCCGCACGCTGTATGACAAACACCGCTTTGTGGTGCGCGGCAACCTCGGCTGGATTGAAACCGGCGACTTCGACAAGGTTCCGCCGGACCTGCGCTTCTTCGCCGGGGGCGATCGCAGCATCCGCGGCTATAAATACAAATCCATCGCGCCTAAGGACGATGACGGCAAGCTGATCGGTGCCTCTAAGCTGGCTACCGGCTCGCTGGAGTACCAGTACAACGTCAGCGGAAAATGGTGGGGCGCCATGTTCGTCGACGGCGGCGAAGCGGTGAGCGATATCCGCCGCAGCGATTTTAAAACCGGCGCGGGCGTCGGCGTACGCTGGCAGTCACCCGTCGGGCCCATTAAGCTCGATTTCGCCGTGCCGGTGGGCGACAAAGAAGAACACGGATTACAGTTTTACATCGGTCTGGGGCCTGAATTATGAGTTTATGGAAGAAGATAAGCCTCGGGGTGCTGATTTTTATCGTGCTGCTGCTCGGTACGGTGGCGTTTCTGGTAGGAACGACGACCGGGCTGCATCTGCTGTTTAATGCCGCGAACCGCTGGGTGCCGGGGCTGGAGATTGGCCAGGTGACGGGCGGCTGGCGCGACCTGCGCCTGAAGAACATCCGCTATGAGCAGCCGGGTGTGGCGGTGAACGCCGGGGAGTTTCACCTGGCGGTGAAGCTGGGCTGTCTGCGTGACAGCAAGCTCTGCGTCAA
This sequence comes from Enterobacter sp. EC_64, assembly GCF_019584165.1. NCBI lineage: Bacteria > Pseudomonadati > Pseudomonadota > Gammaproteobacteria > Enterobacterales > Enterobacteriaceae > Enterobacter > Enterobacter sp. EC_64. The sequence continues at coordinate 35,073 of NZ_VDAS01000013.1, read as the reverse complement.
CGACTTGTCGCTAAAAGACGTCAACGTGGCGATAGATTCGAAGAAAATGCCGAAGTCTGCGCCGGTAGAGGAAGAGGACAGCGGTCCGCTGAATCTCTCCACGCCGTACCCTATCGCGCTTTATCGGGTGGCGCTTGATAACGTCAATATCAAAATCGACGACACCACCGTGTCCGTGATGGATTTCAGCTCCGGCCTGCGCTGGCAGGAGAAAAACCTCACCCTGACGCCAACCTCCCTGCAGGGCTTGCTGATCGCGCTGCCGAAAGTGGCCGACGTGGCGCAGGAAGAGATCGTCGAGCCGAAGATCCAGAACCCGCAGCCGGAAGAGAAGCCGCTGGGCGAAACGCTGAAAGACCTCTTCTCGAAGCCTGTCCTGCCGGAAATGACCGATGTGCATCTGCCGCTGAACCTCAATATTGAAGAGTTCAAAGGCGAGCAGCTGCGCCTGACCGGCGATACCGACCTGACGGTCTATAACATGCTGCTGAAAGTCAGCAGCATTGACGGCAACATGAAGCTCGACGCGCTGGATATCGACACCAATCAGGGCTCGGTGAACGCGTCAGGCAACGCCCTGCTGCGCGACAACTGGCCGGTGGATATCACGCTGAATAGCGCCCTGAACATTGACCCGCTCAAAGGCGAGAAGGTGAAGGTCAAAGTGGGCGGGGCGCTGCGCGAGAAGCTGGATGTCGGGGTCAATCTCTCCGGCCCGGTGGACATGGTCCTGCGTGCGCAAACCCAGCTGGCGGAAGCCGGGCTGCCGCTCAATCTTGAGGTGGTCAGCAAGCAGCTTTACTGGCCATTCACCGGCGAAAAACAGTACCAGGCCGATGACCTGAAGCTGAAGCTGAGCGGTAAGATGACCGACTATACGCTCTCGTTCCGCACCGCAGTGAAGGGTCAGGGCGTGCCGCCCGCGAACATCACCCTGGATGCGAAGGGCAATGAACAGCAGGTTAACCTCGACAAGCTGACCGTCGCGGCGCTGGAAGGCAAAACCGAGTTGACCGCGCTGCTCGACTGGCAGCAGGCGATCAGCTGGCGCGGCGAGCTGAAGCTGACGGGCATTAACACCGCCAAAGAGGTGCCGGACTGGCCGTCGAAGCTGGATGGCCTGATTAAAACCCGCGGCAGCCTGTACGGCGGCACGTGGCAGATGGACGTGCCGGAGATTAAGCTCACCGGGAACGTAAAGCAGAACAAGGTAAACGTTGAAGGATCGGTGAAAGGCAACAGCTACCTGCAGTGGGTTATCCCGGGTCTGCACGTGGCGCTGGGCCGCAACACGGCGGATATCAAAGGCGAGCTGGGGGTGAAAGATCTCAATCTGGACGCCACCATCGACGCGCCGAATCTGGATAACGCCCTGCCGGGCCTGGGCGGTACGGCGAAGGGGCTCCTGAAGGTGCGCGGCACGGTAGACGCGCCGCAGCTGCTGGCGGACATTACCGCCAATAACCTGCGCTGGCAGGCGCTGAGCGTTGCCCGCGTTCGTGTGGAAGGGGATGTGAAATCCACTGACCAGATCGGCGGAAACCTGAACCTGCGCGTGGAGCGCATTTCTCAGCCGGACGTCAACATCAGCCTGGTCACCCTGGACGCGAAAGGGAACGAGAAGCAGCACGACCTGCAGTTGCGCGTGCAGGGCGAGCCGGTCTCCGGCCAGCTTCACCTGACCGGCAGCTTCGACCGCAAAGAGGAGCGCTGGAAAGGGACGCTGGATAACACCCGTTTCAATACGCCGGTCGGGCCGCTGGCGCTGTCGCGCGCCATCGCGCTGGACTACCGCAACGCCGAGCAGAAGATCAGCATTGGGCCGCACTGCTGGACCAACCCGAATGCGGAACTGTGCGTGCCGCAGACTATCGACGCGGGCGCGGAAGGACGCGCACAGATCACCCTCAACCGCTTCGATCTGGCGATGCTGAAACCGTTTATGCCGGATACTACCCAGGCCAGCGGCGTCTTCAGCGGAAAAGCCGATGTCGCCTGGGACACCACCAAAGAGGGGCTGCCTCAGGGCAGCGTCACGCTGTCCGGGCGTAACGTGAAGGTGACGCAGGAGGTGAATGACGCGCCGCTGCCGGTGGCCTTCGACACCCTGAACCTGAGCGCGGACCTGCATAACAACCGTGCGGAGCTGGGCTGGCTGATTCGTCTCACCAATAACGGTCAGTTTGACGGCAAGGTTCAAATTACCGACCCACAGGGACGACGAAATCTGGGCGGCAACGTCACTATCCGCAACTTCAACCTGGCGATGGTGAACCCGATTTTCGCGCGCGGGGAAAAAGCCGAGGGCATGGTGAACGCCAACCTGCGCCTGGCGGGCAATGCGCAAAGCCCTCAGCTGTTCGGCCAGCTGCGCCTCAGCGGCGTGGATATTGACGGCAACTTTATGCCGTTTGACATGCAGCCGAGCCAGATCGCGATGAACTTCAACGGCATGAGCTCGACGCTGAGCGGATCGGTACTGACGCAGCAGGGGCAAATCAACCTGAGCGGCGACGCGGACTGGAGCCAGCTCGACAACTGGCGCGCCCGTATTGCCGCGAAGGGCAGTAAGGTGCGCATCACCGTACCGCCGATGGTGCGACTGGACGTCTCGCCTGATGTGGTCTTTGAAGCCACGCCAAGCCTCTTCACGCTTGATGGTCGCGTTGACGTGCCGTGGGCGCGCATCGTGGTTCACGACGTGCCGGAAAGTGCGGTCGGCGTCTCAAGTGATGAAGTTATGCTCAATGAAAATCTGAAACCGGTCGAACAGAAGAGCGCGGGCATCCCGATTAATAGTAACCTTATCGTGCACGTGGGGAATAACGTGCGGTTGGATGCGTTTGGGCTGAAGGCGAGGCTTACGGGCGACCTGAAGGTGGCGCAGGATAAACAAGGGCTTGGCCTGAACGGGCAGATCAATATCCCTGAAGGGCGATTCCACGCCTATGGTCAGGATCTGATTGTCCGTAAAGGCGAGCTGCTGTTCTCCGGTCCACCGGATCAACCGCTGCTGAACATCGAAGCGATTCGTAACCCGGAAGCGACGGAAAACGACGTCATTGCCGGGGTACGCGTCACCGGTTCCGCCGACGAACCGAAGGCGGAGATCTTCTCTGACCCGGCGATGTCCCAGCAGGAAGCCCTTTCTTACCTGCTGCGTGGTCAAGGTCTCGACAGCGGTCAGAGCGACAGCGCAGCGATGACTTCGATGTTAGTGGGGCTGGGGGTTGCACAAAGTGGGCAGGTTGTGGGTAAAATCGGCGAGACGTTCGGCGTAAGCAATCTGGCGCTGGACACCCAGGGCGTGGGTGACTCCTCGCAGGTGGTGGTCAGCGGCTATGTACTGCCGGGTCTGCAGGTAAAATATGGTGTGGGGATCTTTGACTCACTGGCAACACTCACGTTACGCTATCGCCTGATGCCTAAGCTATATCTGGAAGCAGTGTCCGGCGTAGACCAGGCACTTGATCTGCTCTATCAGTTTGAGTTTTAGCAATGCGAATATTTGTCTACGGCAGTTTACGAACCAGGCAAGGCAACAGTCACTGGATGACCAATGCCCAGCTACTGGGGAATTACAATATCGAGAACTACCAGTTGTACAGCCTGGGCCACTATCCAGGCGCGGTTCCGGGCGAAGGAACAGTACAGGGTGAAGTTTATCGTATTGATAACGCGACGCTTGCCGAACTTGATGCCTTGCGCACCAGGGGCGGTGAATACGCACGCCAGTTGATCCAGACGCCGTACGGAAGCGCGTGGATGTATGTCTACCAGCGTCCAGTCGACGGGTTAACGCGGATCGTAAGCGGTAACTGGTTAGACAGAGACCAGTACTGAAAAACGACAACGCCACCGTAAGGTGGCGTTGTTTTTTTATTCCTTCAACTCTCTTCTGTATCCCGGCGTCGGGTTAAAAACAGAGGAACGAACAGCATGATGTACGGCGCAATAAGCCATAAAAAACACAAGGCGCGTGAACGGCCATAGTAGTTTATGCACCGCGTATTGCTTGAAATGACGGGCAGGAAACACAGTAAAAACAGCAGAATCACATAATCGCTTCGATAAGGGATCCATAAGTAAAACAAAAACCAGGCAAGCTGGAATGTCATGATGCAGAGATACTGCCATTTACTGTCTTTACCGTAACAGTCAAACGCCTTTATGTAGCCCATCTTTATGCTTTGAAGAAAGAAACTTAGCATGTATAACGCTCACGATCGCGACGGTCAGGAGTGTGCTCATCAGCAACGCCCCTAAAAAATAGCTGTGGGTGATATCAGTAGCACCCGAGCCTAAAGTATGCAATTTACTATAACCTCTATCTACTGCAACAAAAAGTGTATATAGCCCTATGTTAATAAAGAATTGCAGAAGACAAGAAAACAAGATATTTCTTGGAATTGTTTTTAATAGAGTGAGTAACGCATAAATAATGCTTGATGATAGCGCGAAGTAAAGTCCATTAAGTAAACCAGATAGCAATGCGCTATTTATTTGACTGAATATTAAATGATCGCTTCCATAGTACCATGACAGATATTCAACATAAGTACTTCTGCCAAAGACAAAGGAGGCAATAATAAGGACGAATAGGCTCATGACATGGCTTTTCTTACTCATAATTTTGCTCCCTTAGATAGCAGCTCCTTCATCGTTTTACTGGCTTCTAGCTGATCTTTGATTATGGCAAGGTCACGAGTATTGTGGTTATATTTTGCAATAGCGGTTGGCGTACCCTTACCACCATTGTCCATAAAGAAGACTATATCCTTGCGACCATAAAGAAGGACTTGTGGGATGGGATCACGCCCATAACTCACCGCCTGTGGAAGGGAGTGGATAGACTCTGTCGTGAGGAAGCGAGGAATATTTTCATGCTCAATATTACCTAAAGGCGTGGTGGCAACAAGGGAGCCGATAAAATCGGTCGTATACACTAACGCATCTGTATCCTTGGTCGTTACTTTTGAACCTGTAATATATTTTATCTGTTGCCAAAGGGTAATATCTTTAGGGGTAACCTTAACACCATCCATAAACATATCCTGCTTGCGTTTTAGCTGAATGACAGTACGGTGTACCTGTGTCAAAGAGGGGCTGATTTCCCCAATAGAAGGCATAAAACCATCGCGGGAATACAACCGTTCAATGATAAAATAAATTCCAGTTGGGCGGGCAACATCAATGTTAATGGATGACATATGAATCCTGTAATGAATGGGGATTAATGATCATCATGACAGTATGTTGTGAACAGCCAGGCTATTCAACCACTCCCACTATAAATGATAGGGTGTCTTTTTTGGTTTTAATGTCAAAAACATAAGGAATGGGATTATTCTTAAAAATTCAGTTTGTACTACTTTAAACCAGGGAAATAAAAAAGCCCCGACTCGCGGGGCCTTCATTAACAGCAGTAAGAATTACTTCTTAGCAGCGCGTTCGAAAGAGGCGATGATTTCCGCTTTCGCTGCTTCTGCGTTGTCCCAGCCGTCAACTTTAACCCACTTGCCTTTTTCGAGGTCTTTGTAGTGCTCGAAGAAGTGAGTGATCTGAGCTTTCAGCAGCTCTGGCAGGTCGTTCACATCTTTGATGTGATCGTATTCTTTGCTCAGCTTGGTGTGCGGTACCGCAACCAGCTTCGCATCTTCACCGGATTCGTCGGTCATTTTCAGCACGCCAACTGGACGGCAGCGAATCACTGCGCCTGGCTGCAGTGGGTATGGCGTTGGGACCAGCACGTCAACCGGGTCACCGTCCAGAGACAGGGTGTGGTTGATGTAACCGTAGTTGCACGGATAGAACATCGCGGTAGACATGAAGCGGTCTACGAACAGGGCGCCGCTCTCTTTGTCCACTTCGTATTTGATCGGATCTGCGTTAGCCGGGATTTCGATAACTACGTAGATGTCTTCTGGCAGTTCTTTACCCGCTGGGACGTTGAGTAAGCTCATGTCGGTGTCCTTTAAAATGGATGGTAAACAAGTGGCAGGTATTATAGCCAACTCGCGCTGAATGTCTCCGCCTGTTTTCGCCTTCTCTCCACGTTCTTCCCACTTTTCAGACCGATTCCATGACAGAAAAATCCATAAACTCAGCCGCATTTTTCATGGAGAAATGAAAGCGATTACAAACTTGTGATTAACGTTTTATTCACTTTTCTGAAGTGTGATGTAACGCAATTCGTTACATATTTCATGGGCTATAGTCATTCCGCAGAACATCTTTTAACCAACAATAACTCACCCTACGAGGACGTTCATATGTGGAAGCGCTTACTCCTTGTCACAGCAGTTTCGGCAGCCATGTCGTCTATGGCGATGGCCGCTCCCTTAACCGTAGGTTTTTCGCAGGTCGGCTCTGAATCTGGCTGGCGAGCGGCAGAAACCAACGTGGCGAAAAGCGAAGCTCAGAAACGCGGCATTACCCTGAAAATCGCCGATGGTCAGCAAAAACAAGAGAATCAGATCAAAGCCGTGCGCTCCTTTATCGCCCAGGGCGTGGATGCCATCTTTATTGCACCCGTCGTGGCGACCGGCTGGGAACCCGTCCTGAAGGAAGCGAAAGACGCTGAAATCCCGGTCTTCCTGCTCGATCGTTCCATCGACGTCAAAGACAAATCTCTCTATATGACCACCGTGACGGCCAACAACGTGCTGGAAGGGCAGTTAATTGGCGACTGGCTGATAAAACAGGTCGACGGCAAGCCGTGTAACGTTGTTGAACTGCAGGGCACCGTCGGGGCGAGCGTGGCCATCGACCGTAAAAAAGGCTTTGCTGAAGCCATCGCGAAAGCGCCAAACATCAAGATTATCCGCTCTCAGTCCGGCGACTTTACCCGCAGTAAAGGTAAAGAGGTGATGGAGAGCTTCATTAAGGCTGAAAACAACGGCAAGAACATCTGCATGGTTTACGCCCACAACGATGACATGGCGATCGGCGCGATTCAGGCAATTAAAGAAGCGGGCCTGAAGCCGGGCAAAGATATCCTCACCGGCTCTATCGACGGCGTGCCTGATATCTACAAAGCGATGATCGACGGCGAAGCCAACGCCAGCGTGGAGCTGACGCCAAACATGGCCGGCCCGGCATTCGACGCGCTGGAGAAATTCAAGAAAGACGGCACGATGCCGGAGAAAGTGACTGTTACCAAATCCACGCTCTACCTGCCTGACACGGCGAAAGAAGAGTTAGAGAAGAAGAAAAATATGGGCTACTAAGCCTGTCTGAACATGCCGGGTGACGCTGCGCTTACCCGGCCTACGATACGCTCTTTTGTAGGCCGGATAAGCGTAGCGCCATCCGGCTTGATGCAGGGGGAAACCATGACCACTGAACAACACCAGGAAATCCTCCGCACAGAGGGCTTGAGTAAATTCTTCCCCGGCGTAAAGGCGCTGGATAACGTTGATTTCAGCCTGCGGCGCGGGGAGATCATGGCGCTGCTGGGGGAAAACGGCGCGGGAAAATCGACGCTGATTAAATCTCTGACCGGCGTTTATCACGCCGACCATGGCACCATCTGGCTGGAAGGTAACGCCATTTCGCCAAAAAACACCGCCCATGCCCAGCAGTTGGGGATCGGGACGGTATACCAGGAAGTGAACCTGCTGCCGAATATGTCGGTGGCGGATAACCTGTTTATTGGCCGTGAGCCACGACGCTTTGGCCTGCTGCGCCGTAAAGAGATGGAGGCGCGGGCGACAAAGCTGATGGAATCCTACGGCTTCTCTCTCGACGTTCGCGAGCCGCTGAACCGCTTTTCCGTGGCGATGCAGCAGATCGTCGCCATTTGCCGCGCGATCGATCTCTCGGCAAAGGTGCTGATCCTCGACGAACCCACCGCCAGCCTCGATACCCAGGAGGTGGAAATGCTCTTTACCCTGATGCGCCAGCTGCGCGATCAGGGCGTCAGCCTGATCTTCGTCACCCACTTCCTCGATCAGGTGTACGAGGTGAGCGATCGCATTACGGTGCTGCGCAACGGCAGCTTTGTCGGCTGCCGTGAAACCCGCGAGCTGCCGCAGATCGAGCTGGTCAAAATGATGCTGGGCCGCGAGCTGGAGACCAACGCCCTTCAGCGCGCGGGCCGCACGCTGCTGAGCGAGAAGCCGGTCGCCGCGTTCAGCGATTACGGTAAAAAAGGGGTCATCTCGCCGTTTAACCTTGAGGTGCGGCCAGGCGAAATTGTCGGGCTGGCGGGCCTGTTAGGCTCGGGTCGAACCGAGACCGCCGAGGTGATCTTCGGGATCAAGCCCGCCGACAGCGGCAGCGCGCTGATCAAGGGCAAACCGCAAACCCTGCGATCGCCGCATCAGGCCTCCTGTCTCGGCGTCGGCTTCTGCCCGGAGGACCGGAAAACGGACGGCATTATTGCCGCGGCCTCGGTGCGGGAAAATATCATTCTGGCGCTACAGGCCCAGCGCGGCTGGCTGCGGCCGATCCCTCGCAAAGAGCAGAACGCCATTGCCGAGCGGTTTATCCGCCAGCTCGGCATCCGCACCCCGAGCGCGGAACAGCCCATTGAATTTCTCTCCGGCGGTAACCAGCAGAAAGTACTGCTGTCGCGCTGGCTGCTGACCAAACCCCAGTTCCTGATCCTCGACGAACCGACCCGCGGCATTGACGTGGGGGCGCACGCCGAAATTATCCGGCTTATCGAGACCCTGTGCGCTGACGGTCTGGCGCTGCTGGTCATTTCGTCCGAGCTGGAAGAGCTGGTGGGTTATGCCGATCGCGTCATCATCATGCGCGATCGTAAACAGGTGGCAGAGATCCCGCTGGATAAGCTGTCCGTTCCGGCGATCATGAATGCCATCGCGGCATAAGGAGTGAATCGTGATGTCCCGTTCGCTTTCGCAAACCGGTGAGTCAAAGCGCCGCTTCAGCTGGCCGACCGGCACGCCGCAAATCGCGGCGCTGCTGGTGGTTTTACTGGTGGATAGCCTGGTCGCGCCGCATTTCTTCCAGATTATCGTGCAGGATGGCCGCCTGTTTGGCAGCCCGATAGACATTTTAAACCGCGCCGCGCCCGTGGCGCTGCTGGCCATCGGGATGACGCTGGTCATCGCCACCGGCGGGATTGATCTCTCCGTCGGCGCGGTGATGGCTATCGCCGGGGCCACGGCAGCCTCCATAACCGTGGCCGGGCATAGCCTGCCGGTGGTCCTGCTGGCGGCCTTAGGCACTGGCGTGCTGGCCGGATTATGGAACGGCATTCTGGTGGCGGTGCTGAAAATCCAGCCCTTTGTCGCCACGCTCATTTTAATGGTGGCCGGGCGCGGCGTCGCGCAGCTGATTACCTCCGGACAGATTGTCACCTTTAACTCGCCGAGCCTGGCGTGGCTCGGCAGCGGCAACCTTCTGTTCTTCCCGACGCCGGTGATGATTGCCCTGGTGACGCTCGTGGTGTTCTGGCTTTTCACCCGCAAAACGGCGCTGGGCATGTTCATTGAGGCCGTCGGGATCAACATCCGCGCCGCGCGCAACGCCGGGGTTAACACGCGGCTGATGGTGATGCTGACCTACGTGCTGAGCGGTATTTGCGCTGCCATCGCCGGCGTGATCGTCGCGGCGGATATTCGCGGAGCCGATGCCAACAACGCCGGGCTCTGGCTGGAGCTGGATGCGATCCTGGCGGTGGTCATCGGCGGCGGGTCGCTGATGGGCGGGCGCTTTAACCTGCTGCTCTCGGCGATCGGCGCGCTGATCATTCAGGGCATGAACACCGGGATCCTGCTTTCGGGATTCCAGCCGGAACTCAACCAGGTGGTGAAAGCGGTGGTCGTGCTCTGCGTGCTGATCGTCCAGTCGCCGCGCTTTGTCAGCATCCTTAAGGGGATCCGTGGCCATGATAAAACGTAATTTACCGTTAATGATCACGCTGGGCGTGTTTGTGCTGGGGTATCTCTACTGCCTGACCCAGTTCCCGGGGTTTGCCTCGACGCGCGTGATCTGCAATATCCTGACCGATAACGCCTTTTTAGGCATCATCGCCGTCGGCATGACCTTTGTGATCCTCTCCGGCGGGATCGACCTCTCCGTCGGCTCGGTGATCGCGTTTACGGGCGTGTTCCTCGCGAAAGCGATCGGCTTCTGGGGCATCTCACCGCTGCTGGCGTTCCCGCTGGTGCTGGTGATGGGCTGCGCGTTTGGCGCCTTTATGGGGCTGCTGATCGACGCGTTAAAAATTCCGGCGTTTATCATTACCCTCGCGGGGATGTTCTTCCTCCGTGGGGTAAGTTATCTGGTGTCTGAAGAGTCGATCCCGATTAACCATCCGGTGTACGACACGCTCTCCAGCCTGGCGTGGAAAATCCCCGGCGGCGGCCGCCTGAGCGCGATGGGGCTGCTGATGCTGGGCGTGGTAGTGATTGGCATCTTCCTCGCCCACCGCACCCGGTTTGGCAATCAGGTTTACGCTATTGGCGGCAACGCCACGTCGGCCAACCTGATGGGGATCTCGACCCGCAGCACCACCATCCGCATCTATATGCTCTCGACCGGCCTGGCGACGCTGGCGGGGATCGTCTTCTCGGTGTATACCCAGGCGGGCTATGCCCTTGCAGGCGTTGGCGTGGAGCTGGATGCGATTGCTTCTGTGGTCATCGGCGGCACGCTGCTCAGCGGCGGCGTGGGGACGGTGCTGGGGACGCTGTTCGGCGTGGCGATTCAGGGGCTGATCCAGACCTATATCAACTTTGACGGCACGCTCAGCTCCTGGTGGACGAAGATCGCCATCGGCATTCTGCTGTTTATTTTTATTGCCCTGCAGCGCGGCCTGACGGTGCTCTGGGAGAACCGTCAAAGCTCGCCTGTTACCCGCGTGAACACATCGGTAACAGAGCGATAACATGCTGAAAGTCTAAACATTTTCCGGTAGCGGCCGATACTCTTTTTTTATGCCCAGAAATATCTCGCTACCGGAAATAATATCATGCTGAAAACGCTATCGATTCGTACCGGCTTGCTCTCTTTACTGGCCGTTATGACCCTTCTGCTGCTGATTGTCAGCGGCATTGGCATTTATGCCCTCACACAGAGTTCTTCTTCGCTGCAGCGCATTAATCATCTTCAGGGTGAGCAGATGGTGCAGCTTAATTCAGGCTATACGCTGATCCTCCGCGCGCGCAATGAAGCGGGTCAGGCCGTTCGCATGATGGAAATCGGCATGCTGGACGATGCGGCCAGCGCGGTAAAAAACATCAATCAGGAAGTTGCCCTGGCCCAGAAAACGCTGAAGGGCGTGATCGACGGCGGCGTGGCTGACGAGCAGGGGCAGCAGCTGCTCGATAAAGTGGCAGCCAGCCTGGCGGCGTATAACCAGCAGGGGATCAACCCGATGCTGAAAACCCTCAATGACCAGAGCGCGGACGGGTATTACGACCTGCTGGAGAAGACGCTGATCCCGCTGGCGTCAGCGTTTGATAACGACATGCAGGCGTTTCAGAAATGGAGCGAAGCGCGAGGTCAGGCGGAAGTGAGTGCCGTGCAGGCGAGCAAAACCCGCGTCCTGATCCTGATTATCGTGGCGGCGCTGCTGACGGCGGGCATTATCGTGCTGGCCTGGCTGGCGCTGCGCCATATGCTGCTCAAGCCGCTCTCGGCGTCGATTGCTCAGCTGGAGAACGTGGCGGCGGGCGATTTAACCCATACGCTGGCCGCGCCCGCGAGCCAGGAGTTTAACCGCCTTAACGCGGTCATTGAGGAGATGCGTCAGTCGCTGATGAACTCGGTTCTGCGGGTACGCGATGCCAGCGCGCAGATTGACACCGGCAGCCGCGAGCTGACGCTGGGGAACCGGGATCTCGCCGAGCGAACGGAATCCACCGCCACGTCGCTGGAGCAGACGGCGGCCAGCATGGAACAGATCACCGCCACGGTGAAGCTCAACGCCGATAACGCCGAGCAGGCGCACCTGCTGGCGAAGTCAGTGTCCGACACGGCCGATCACGGCAGCGAAATGGTCTGCTACGTGATTGAAAAAATGCGCGATATCTCCGGCAGCTCGGCGCGCATCGCTGACATCCTGAGCGTGATCGACGGCATTGCCTTCCAGACCAATATCCTGGCGCTTAACGCCTCCGTAGAGGCGGCGCGCGCGGGCGAGCAGGGGCGCGGGTTTGCCGTCGTCGCGGGCGAGGTGCGAAACCTGGCCAGCCGCAGCGCCGACGCGGCGAAGGAGATTCGTTCTCTTATCAGTGATTCGCAAACCCACGTTAACGAGGGCAGCGAGCTGGCCCAGCAGGCGGGCGAAACGATGGATGAGATCGCAACAGAAGTGCTGCGCATGACCAAACTGATGCGTGAGATTGCGACCGCGTCTCAGGAGCAGAGCCGCGGCATTGAGCAGGTGAATATTGCGGTAAACCAGATGGACGAAACCGCGCAGCAGAATGCGGCGCTGGTGCAGCAATCCTCCGCCGCGACCCGCTCCCTTGAGGAGCAGTCGCGTCAGCTGATGGAAGCTATGTCATCATTCAAAGTGACGACTCAGAACGCGGCATAATATTACCCAGCCCCGGTACGTTCTGTGCCGGGGTTTTATTCCTTCCGGAATTAAGCGCCCCGATATTATCGTGAATTTCGCCCATTAATATTTCCAGCGAGTTGGTTAAGGCTAATGCTTTTTCAGTCGGCTCAAGATATAAGCCTTTGCGGAGAAATAACGGCTCATCAAAGAGTTGATTAAAACGCTTTAATGCCAGACTCACCGCAGGGCGTGACATCTCCAGACGCAAAGAGGCCTTTGCCATGCTGCCGCAGCGGACGATTTCAATAAATACAGGGATAAGATTTAAATCAATGCCGGTATTAGCACGGGAATAATTTTTCATTGCGTTTCTGCTCCACGAAATATCTGTCAAACTGTTATGGAAATAATGCAGGAGCAGTGGCGAATATTAAAGCGTGTTTTTTATAAACACTTATACGGTAAAATATATAAATGAACAGGGGAGCCGGATCGGCTCCCCTGAAGAGAGGGATTACGCGTCCGGGTACTCGCGGATAAAGCGTTCAACGTCTTCAACCATGTGGTTGTTGCCGACGAAGAACGAACGGCGCTGGTGAAGGCTTTCCGGCACGATCTCCAGAATACGCTCTTTACCGTCGCTCGCCTTACCGCCCGCCTGTTCGGCCAGGAACGCCATCGGGTTGCATTCGTACAGCAGACGCAGCTTCCCGTCCGGGTGGCTGGCGGTGCTTGGGTAGAGGTAAATGCCGCCTTTCAGCAGGTTACGGTGGAAATCCGCGACCAGAGAGCCAATATAGCGGGACGTATACGGGCGCTGCGTCGCTTTATCTTCTTCCTGGCAGAATTTGATGTACTTCTTCACGCCGTTCGGGAAGCGGATGTAGTTACCTTCGTTAATGGAGTAGGTATTGCCCTTCTCCGGGAAGCGCATGCGTTCCTGGCTCAGACAGAAAACGCCCAGGGAAGGATCGTACGTAAAGGCGTGTACCCCGCAACCGGTGGTGTAGACCAGCATGGTGGACGAGCCATAAACGACGTAACCGGCAGCAACCTGATTAATGCCCGGCTGCAGGAAATCTTCTTCGGTCACCGGCGTGCCAACAGGCGTGACGCGGCGGTAGATGGAGAAAATGGTACCGACAGAAACGTTAACGTCGATGTTGGAGGAGCCGTCGAGCGGATCCATCAGAACAACGTATTTCGCGTGTTCACACCCTTCGAAAACAACAATTTCATCTTCTTCTTCGGAGGCGATACCCGCAACGATGTCGCGCGCGCGCAGTGCAGCTTTCAGTTTTTCATTTGCGAACAGATCGAGTTTCTGTTGAACCTCGCCCTGAACGTTCTCGGCACCGCTGGCACCCAGGATATCGACCAGACCGGCCTTGTTGATATCACGGTGGATGATCTTAGCGCCCAGCTTTATTGCCGACAGCAAAGCAGTGAGTTCACCGGTAGCATGAGAGAACTCGTGCTGCTTTTCGACAATAAATTCACCTAACGTTTTCATAACACTTTCCCTGCATCTTTGTGAGTAGAGCGATTGTATGTTCACTAAAACGACTAAAGCCCAACAATCTTAACAAATATTCAAATAGTAGCGCAGAGGTGAATCGCGCCAGCAACATACGGATTTACCTGAAATGCGTTTCACAGCCGCTAACATGTGAGTAAAATGTGCGCCACATTGAAGAAGGATAGTGACGTATGCGCATTCATATATTGGGGATTTGTGGCACTTTCATGGGCGGACTGGCAATGCTGGCGCGCTCGCTGGGCCATGAGGTGACAGGTTCGGACGCCAATGTGTATCCGCCAATGAGCACACTTCTGGAGAAACAGGGCATCTCTTTGATTCAGGGCTACGATGCCAGCCAGCTGGATCCCGAGCCGGACCTGGTGATTATTGGCAACGCCATGACCCGCGGCAATCCGTGCGTTGAGGCGGTACTGGAACGCAATATTCCGTTCATGTCCGGCCCGCAGTGGCTGCATGACTTCGTCCTGCGCGACCGCTGGGTGGTTGCCGTTGCCGGTACCCACGGCAAAACGACCACCGCGGGCATGGCGACCTGGATCCTCGAAGCCTGCGGCTATAAGCCGGGCTTCGTCATCGGCGGCGTACCGGGTAATTTCGACGTCTCTGCGCGTCTGGGTGACAGCCCGTTCTTTGTGATCGAAGCCGACGAGTATGACTGCGCGTTCTTCGACAAGCGCTCCAAGTTCGTGCACTACTGCCCGCGCACGCTGATCCTCAACAACCTTGAGTTTGACCACGCGGATATTTTTGACGACCTGAAAGCCATACAGAAACAGTTCCACCACCTGGTGCGCATCGTGCCGGGCCAGGGCCGCATCATCCTGCCGGAAAACGACATCAACCTGAAGCAGACCCTGGCAATGGGCTGCTGGAGCGAGCAGGAGCTGGTGGGCGAGCAGGGCCACTGGCAGGCGAAGAAACTCAACGCCGATGCCTCCGAGTGGGAAGTGCTGCTCGACGGTGAAAAAGTGGGCGAAGTGAAGTGGGGCCTGGTGGGCGAACACAACATGCACAACGGCCTGATGGCCATTGCTGCCGCGCGTCACGTGGGCGTTCTGCCTGCGGATGCAGCGAATGCGCTGGGCTCGTTTATCAATGCCCGCCGCCGTCTGGAGCTGCGCGGTGAAGCCCACGGCGTCACCGTGTATGACGATTTCGCGCACCACCCAACGGCCATTCTGGCCACGCTTGCCGCCCTGCGTGGCAAAGTCGGCGGTACCGCGCGCATTCTGGCGGTGCTGGAACCACGCTCGAACACCATGAAGATGGGCATCTGCAAAGACGATCTCGCGCCGTCGTTAGGACGTGCCGATGAAGTCTTCCTGCTGCAGCCGCAGCATATTCCGTGGCAGGTGGCGGAAGTGGCCGATGCCTGCATTCAGCCGGCACACTGGAGCGCGGATGTGGATGCGCTCGCGGATATGGTGGTGAAAGCCGCTCAGCCCGGCGACCATATTCTCGTGATGAGCAACGGCGGTTTTGGTGGGATCCATCAGAAGCTGCTGGACTGGCTGGCGAAGAAAGCGGAAGCGGCCGCCGAGGCGTAAAAAAAAGCCCGGTGGCGCTAGCGCTTACCGGGCCTACGTTCTTTTCCCCCTCGCCCTTCCGGGGTGAGGGGAACGGATTACTCTTCGTTCTCAGACAGCTCGCGCAGATACTGGAAAATCAGGCGCGCAGACTTCGGCGGCTTATTCCCTTCTTTCTCTTTCTTCGCGTTGCGGATCAAGGAACGCAGCTGCTGGCGGTCGGCATCCGGCCACAGGTTCAGCACTTCCGGTACGGCGTCATCACCCTGTTCAATCAGACGATCGCGGATCTGCTCCAGCTTGTGAAACAGCGCAACCTGCTGGTTGTGGCGGTTTTTCAGCTTGTCCAGCGCCTGGCGGATCGGATCAACATCGCGCTGACGCAGCATTTTCCCGATAAGCTGAAGCTGGCGACGACGGCCTTCTTTTTTGATTTTCTGTGCCAGTTCAATGGCATCGCGCAGATCCTGGTCGAGCGGGATCTTATCCAGCGCGTTTTTACCCAGTTCTACCATTTCCGCGCCAAGCTGTTTTAACTCTTCGGCGTCACGTTTAATTTCACTTTTACTGACCCAGATGATCTCATCATCTTCGTCTTCGATGTCATCACCGGGAACGTCGTCGAGCCAGTCTTCGGGCTGCTTAGTCATGTCAGGCTCCTTAAAAAAAGAGGCTAATGTTACCAGTTAAGACGCGCACTGAAAAACGGTTCTCTGTTAGACTTCAGTTAACTCTCTCTTACAGTATGGCATTTGCGATGAAAGTAACCTCACAAGTTGAAGCGCAGCGTAAGATTCTGGAAGAAGCCGTCTCCACCGCGCTGATGCTTGCTTCAGAAAAATCAGATGGCGCCGAAGTGGCGGTCAGCAAAACCACCGGCATTAGCGTGAGCACCCGCTATGGCGAAGTGGAGAATGTCGAATTCAACAGCGACGGCGCGCTGGGTATCACGGTATATCACCAGAATCGCAAAGGCAGTGCGTCATCCACCGATCTCAGTCCGGATGCCATCGCCCGTACGGTGCAGGCCGCGCTGGATATCGCCCGTTATACCTCACCGGATCCTTACGCCGGCGTGGCGGATAAAGATCTGCTGGCGTTTGACGCGCCGGATCTCGACCTGTTCCATCCGGCGGAAGTGACGCCGGACGAAGCGATTGAGCTGGCTGCCCGCGCCGAGCAGGCGTCCCTGCAGGCCGACAAGCGCATCACCAATACCGAAGGCGGCAGCTTTAACAGCCACTACGGCATCAAAGTCTTCGGCAACAGCCACGGCATGCTGCAGGGCTACTGTTCTACCCGCCACTCGCTCTCCAGCTGCGTCATCGCCGAAGAGAACGGTGACATGGAGCGCGACTACGCCTACACCATTGGCCGCGCGCTGGGGGATTTGCAGTCTCCTGAGTGGGTGGGTAAAGAGTGCGCCGAACGCACGCTGTCTCGCCTGTCGCCGCGCAAGCTCTCCACCATGAAAGCCCCGGTGATTTTTGCCAACGAAGTGGCGACCGGCCTGTTTGGCCATCTGGTGGGCGCTATCGCGGGCGGCTCCGTTTACCGTAAATCGACCTTCCTGCTCGACTCGCTGGGCAAGCAGATCCTGCCGGAATGGCTCACCATCGAAGAGCATCCGCACCTGCTGAAAGGCCTGGCCTCCACGCCGTTCGACAGCGAAGGCGTGCGCACGGAGCGTCGTGACATCGTGAAAGACGGCATTCTGACCCAGTGGCTTCTGACCAACTACTCCGCGCGCAAGCTGGGGCTGAAAAGCACCGGGCACGCGGGCGGCATTCACAACTGGCGCATTGCCGGGCAGGGCCTCAACTTTGAGCAGATGCTGAAAGAGATGGGCACCGGTCTGGTGGTGACCGAGCTGATGGGTCAGGGCGTCAGCGGCATCACCGGCGATTACTCTCGCGGCGCGGCGGGCTTCTGGGTTGAAAACGGCGAAATCCAGTATCCGGTGAGCGAAATCACCATCGCTGGCAATCTGAAGGATATGTGGCGCAATATCGTTACGGTCGGTAACGATATTGAAACACGCAGCAATATACAGTGTGGTTCTGTATTACTCCCGGAAATGAAAATCGCCGGACAATAGAGATAGCGTTTTGTTAATAATAAAAAAGGAAGTGAGCAATGCGTAAACATCTGTTAGCGATCGTCGCGGCTTCAACGCTGGTTCTTGGTTCTTCTGCGTTTGCTGCCGATCTTGAAGACGACATGGGCATCCTCGGGCAAAACCTGAAGGTGGTGCAGAAAACCGACAATGCGGCGGAAATGAAAGACGCGCTGACCAAAATGCGTGAAGCGGCGCTGGACGCACAAAAAGCGACGCCTCCTAAACTGGAAAGCAAAGCGGCAGACAGTGCAGAGATGAAAGACTACCGCCACGGCTTTGACGTGCTGGTCGGCCAGATCGACGGCGCGCTGAAGCTCGCTAACGAAGGCAAAGTGAAGGAAGCCCAGGCTGCGGCCGAGCAGTTTGTGACGACCCGTAATACGTATCACAAGAAATACCGTTAACCGATCGCGCATTTGACAAATAATCAGCGGGGGCCAGTGGCCCCCGTTTTTTTGCGCGGTAATAAGTAAACCCTATCGCCATCACATTTTTGCGTCACCACGCCTGAACGTTTTCGCTTCCCCGGCGCGCGTTTTGCCGCTGGAATACGTGATATTCATCACGCAAATGCCGTGATTAATCCAGATTTACCGTATTTATGTGGCACAGATCACTGCTGCGGCTCCCCTTTCCACTTCGAAGTGGAAAACAACTCGCTACAAACAATTCCCCCCCAACGTTAGTTTTATTCCAGAGCCATTAACGGGGTAAGACCAGTGATTAACGGAGCGGTAATGAACGACGTTGGGGAACAGGCAGAGCAAACAGAACAGCTCGCGAACACCATGCTGCAGCAGGTTTATGCCCTGCTGGCCCGGAACAACATCATCCCCAATGCGGTACAGGAGCAGATGCTTACTTCCCACGTGCGCGCCATGGCGCACCGGTCCGTGACCGGCGAGCCGCTGCCGGAGGTTGAAGCAGAGCTGTTTGACGAAATTTCACCGGATTCAATGCGGCTTGCCCGTGAAGTGGTAGCGCAGTTTGGCAACCTTCCTGATGAAGAAGCCTGGCTGCTCTCCGTTCACTTTGAAGTCGCGAAAGACAACCTTTAAGGAGCAACACATGGAACAGATTACAGTCGTGATTGGCGATCGCCTGGGTAAAGGTCAGAAAGTGGCGGCCGGTGTGGAAAAAGCAGGTGGACGCGCGGTTGTCGTACCGGGCATGGCGGCAGACATGAAGCTCGGTGACGTGATGAAAGCAGAAAACGCCACCTTCGGCATCTCCTTCTGCGGCAGCGGCGGCGCGGGTGCCATCACCGCCCAGACCAAATATGGCTACAAGGCCAAATACGGCATGCGTTCCGTGGATGAAGGCGTCACCGCCATCAACGAAGGCTGTAACGTGCTGGGCTTTGGCTTTATGGATAAAGAAGAGCTGGGCGAGCGTCTGGTACAGGCGTGGCAGAAAAAATACGGCGCATAAGCATGAAAGAACAGTTCACAACCACGGTGAGAGTGAAGGGGAAGGGCGACGCCAAAGCGCGCGCCTTTGCCGACGCGCTCAACCACGTTCAGGCCGCGGTGATGAAAGCCTCACCGCATATCTTACTGCGTATTGAGCCACAGGATGTGCAGGTTGTTCAGGCGCAAGAAGCGGTGCGAAAAGAAGCGTTTCTGTTCTTCTTTCTGCGCCGGGAAAGACGCACCTACAGCGTGGAGCTGGATGTGACCGTCAACGTGACAGCCATCAATCTCGACCAGGTGGATTTCGTCACGCAACGCTGATTATTCATAAAAGGGCAGACTGATGTTCTTAATTATATTAATAAAATCGCTCATCATCGGCGGCCTGGTAGGCGTCGGTGTCGGGGCCGGGGCTGCACGCATGTTTCATGCGCCTACCACTCAGGGTATGGGCGCGTTTCGTACGTTGGGGGAACTGAACTCCTGCGAAGGGGATCCGGCGTCCCACTTCTCCTTTGGGTTAGGCTTCTTCTTTAACGCCTGGGCCTCTTCCGTGGCCGCAGGGGCTTTCACACAGGACGTTGACCACCGCATCATCCCAAACTGGGGTGCTGCCGCACTGATGATCAAAAACCGTAACGTCGGCGAAACGCTGCACGATCCGCGCAAAATGGCGATTGCCTGCGGCGTGATCGGCATGATCGTCGTGACCTTCCTTAACCTGACCGCCTCCTCCGTGCCCGCTGCGCTTCAGGTCACCGCCGTGAAGGTGCTGGTGCCCGCCGCGAACCTGCTGGTCAACACCGTGATGCCGGTGATCTTCTGGCTGGCGGCCATCGACGCGGGTAAAAAATCGGGCTTCTGGGCCACCATCTTTGGCGGCGCGGCGCAGCTGATTATGGGCAACGCCGTACCGGGCCTGGTGCTGGGGATCCTGATCGGTAAAGGCGTGGAAGAGAGCGGCTGGAACCACGTCACCAAAGTGATGATGGCGGCGATCGTTCTGCTGTTCGTGCTGAGCGGCTTCTTCCGCGGTTTCGACATGAAGATGATCGAATCCTTCCATCTGACCGTGCCGAACTGGCTCGACATGATCCACAACTCGCTCAGCGGTAAATAACAGGAGCCTCGACATGGAACAGAATAAAGGTTTTTGGTATGCCGACTGGTCGTTCCCGATCTTCGTTGGCCTGCTCTCCTCCGGCGTGTTTGCCGGGACGCACATGTACTACCTCTACGGCATCGGCGCGTTTAACGAAGTGGCCTTCGTGGCGATGCTGAAAGCGGGAATTGACACCGGCGTTTACGGCGCGGTGGCGGCGTTCGGCGCGAGCTTCCTGTTCGCCCGTATTATCGAAGGGTCGCTGGTCGGTATTCTCGACATCGGCGGGGCGATCCAGACCGGCGTGGGTCTTGGTGTGCCGGCGCTGCTGCTGGGCGCGGGGATCATGTTCCCGGTGACCAACTTCATTGCCGCGCTGATCACCGGCCTGGTGATTGGCCTGGCGATTGGCTACGTCATCATCCTGGCGCGTAAGTTCACCATCAACCAGAGCAACTCCACCTACGGCGCAGACGTGATGATGGGGGCGGGCAACGCTTCCGGTCGTTTCCTCGGACCGTTGATTATCCTCAGCGCCATGACCGCCTCCATTCCGATTGGCGTGGGTTCTCTGCTGGGTGCGCTGCTGTTCTACATCTGGCAGAAGCCCATTACCGGTGGCGCTATCCTCGGCGCAATGATTCTGGGCTGGCTGTTCCCGGTTGCCCTTTAATACCCGCGGGCGCTCCGGCGCCTGCCTTTTCAGGAGATCCTCATGTTTGATTTACTCCTGCGCCGTGCGCGCCTCGCCGACGATACCCTGACCGATATCGCCATTCAGGACGGGAAGATCGCCGCGACGGGCGACATAGACGCTCCCGCCCGCAAGACGGTGGAGCTTAACGGTGACGTGTTCGTCAGCGCAGGCTGGATTGACTCCCACGTACACTGCTACCCGAACTCCCCGATTTACCACGACGAGCCGGACAGCGTGGGCGTTGCCACCGGCGTGACCACCGTGGTGGACGCGGGCAGCACCGGGGCCGACGACGTGGACGATTTCTACGCGATTACCCGCAAGGCCTCCACCGAGGTCTTTGCCCTGCTGAACATCTCCCGCGTGGGGCTGATTGCCCAGAACGAGCTGGCCAACATGGCCAATATTGACGCCGACGCGGTGAAGCAGGCGGTGACGCGCCACCCTGATTTTATCGTCGGCCTGAAGGCGCGCATGAGCAGCAGCGTGGTCGGTGACAACGGCATCACGCCGCTGGCGCGCGCCAAAGCCATTCAGAAAGAGAACGGCGACCTGCCGCTGATGGTGCACATTGGCAACAACCCGCCGAACCTCGACGAAATTGCCGAGCTGCTGAGCTCCGGCGACATCATCACCCACTGCTACAACGGCAAGCCTAACCGCATTCTGACGCCCTCCGGCGAACTGCGCGCCTCCATTACGTCTGCGCTGAAGCGCGGCGTGCGTCTGGATGTCGGCCACGGCACGGCGAGCTTCAGCTTTGAGGTGGCGAAACGCGCCATCGCGATGGGCATTCTGCCGCACACCATCAGCTCGGATATCTACTGCCGCAACCGCATCAACGGCCCGGTCGGCTCGCTGGCAAGCGTGATGTCGAAATTCCTCGCCATCGGCATGTCATTGCCGCAGGTGATTGACTGCGTCACGGCGAACGCCGCCGACGGCCTGCGCCTGACGCGCAAAGGCCGCATTCAGCCGGGTCTCGATGCCGACCTGACGCTGTTCACCCTTAAACGTCAGCCGACGGTGCTGACGGATGCCGAAAACGACAGCCTGCAGGCTGAACACATACTGGTGCCGCTTGCCGCGATCCGCGCGGGCAAGGGCTACATGACCGAACAAGGGAGCACGGAACATGCCTTCGATTTATGAGAAGTACAACTTAAAGCAGGTTATCAACACCTCCGGCCGCATGACGGCGCTGGGTGTCTCCACGCCGCGCCCGGAAGTGGTTCAGGCGGCGATGGACGGCATGAATCACTATTTCGAGATGAAGGATCTGGTCAATAAAACCGGGGAATACATCGCGAAGCTGCTGGGCGTGGAAGGGGCGACGGTGGTCTCCTGCGCGTCGGCGGGCATTGCCCAGTCCGTGGCCGCGGTGCTGGTGAAAGACAGCGACTGGCTGCTGGAAAACCTGCACGTCACCCCGATTGAGAACAACGAGATCGTCCTGCCGAAAGGCCACAACGTGAACTTTGGCGCGCCGGTGGGCACCATGGTGGCGCTGGGCGGCGGCAGGCTGGTGGAAGCGGGCTACGCCAACGAATGTTCCGCCGATCAGCTGGCGGCGGCGATTACCCCGCGCACGGCGGCGATCATGTACATCAAATCTCACCACTGCGTGCAGAAAAGCATGCTCAGCGTCGAGCAGGCGGCGGTTGTCGCACGTAAACACGGCTTGCCGCTCATCGTCGATGCCGCGGCGGAAGAAGATCTGCACGCGTACTACCGCGCCGGCGCGGACCTGGTGATCTACAGCGGTGCGAAGGCGATCGAAGGCCCCACCAGCGGGCTGGTGATCGGCAAGACCCAGTACGTTGAGTGGGTGAAGCGCCAGACGGCGGGGATTGGCCGCGCCATGAAGGTGGGTAAAGAGGGCATTCTTGGCCTGACCTGCGCCATCGAACACTATCTGACGGCCACCAAAGAGAGCGGTGCCGAGATGGTGGCGAAAATGACGCCGTTTATCGAGGCGCTCAACACCCTGAACGGTGTGACCGCGCGCGTGGTCTGGGACAGCGCCGGACGCGACATCGCCCGCACCGAGATTAAATTTGACGAAGCCACCACCGGCGTCGGCACGGGTGACCTGGTGGCGAAGCTGAAGCAGGGTGAATACGCCATTTACTTCCGTGGCTACAAGGCCAACGAAGGGATTATCGAAGCGGATGTACGCAGCGTGAATGCTGATCAGCTGAACATCGTGTACCGCCGCATTAGCGAAGTGTTAGGACAGGAGAAAAACGCATGAAACTGACCCCCAACTTTTACCGTGACCGCGTCTGTCTGAACGTGCTGGCAGGGTCGAAAACCAACGCCAGCGCCATCTACGAGGCGGCGGAAGGTCATGTGCTGGTGGGCGTGCTCTCCAAAAATTACCCGGACGTAGCC
Organism: Enterobacter sp. EC_64; assembly: GCF_019584165.1. NCBI lineage: Bacteria > Pseudomonadati > Pseudomonadota > Gammaproteobacteria > Enterobacterales > Enterobacteriaceae > Enterobacter > Enterobacter sp. EC_64. The sequence goes on along the minus strand of NZ_VDAS01000013.1, from coordinate 11,799 downwards.
AGCGCGGTAGCGGATATGCGCGAATACGCGAAGCTGATTGATAACGCGCTCTCCGTTGGCCTGGGCGCGGGCGATCCGAACCAGTCGGCGATGGTGAGCGAGATCTCCCGCCAGGTGCAGCCGCAGCACGTTAACCAGGTCTTTACCGGCGTGGCCACCAGCCGCGCGCTGCTGGGACAGAACGACTCCGTGGTCAACGGTCTGGTCTCTCCGACCGGCACCGTCGGGATGGTGAAAATCTCCACCGGCCCGCTGAGCAGCGCGGCACCGGACGGCATTGTGCCGGTGGAAACGGCGATTGCTCTGCTGAAAGATTTCGGCGGCAGCTCTATCAAATACTTCCCGATGGGCGGCCTGAAGTGCCGTGACGAGTACAAAGCGGTAGCGGAAGCCTGCGCCCGTCACGACTTCTGGCTGGAGCCGACCGGAGGTATCGATCTGGAAAACTATGAGGAGATCCTGCAGATCGCCCTCGACGCGGGCGTGAGCAAAATCATCCCGCATATCTACAGCTCGATTATCGACAAAGCCAGCGGTGATACGCGTCCGGAAGATGTGCGTACCCTGCTGGCGATGACGAAGAAGCTGGTGAAGTAGAACTCACACCTATACAGGAGCCACCATGCACACCCGTACCTTGCTTGTCGCTTCACTCTCAATGTTCGCCACCGCCGCTGTCGCCCAGACGCAATACGCCTGGGTGGGTACCTATAATCCAAACGGTGAAGGGCTGTACCGTTTTACTGTTAACCCGCAAACCGGCGCGCTGAACGATAAAACACGGGTAAGCAAACTGCCGAATGCGGCGCAGTTGACCCTTTCACAGGACGGCAAAACGCTGTATCTGGCAAGCGAAGTGGAGCAGGGCGTGGTGCAGGCGCTGCGCGTCGGCGATAACGGTGAGCTGAGCGAGCTCAGTCAGGTGGCCTCCGGCGGTGCCGGGCCTGTGTATCTCTCCCTGACGCCGAACGGCCAGCATCTGCTGGTGGCGAACTACGTCAGCGGCTCCATTGCCGTTTTACCCGTTAACGCAGACGGCAGCCTGGGTGACGCCACGGACACACATCAGGATCAAGGCGAACCGGGCGCGGCGAAGCCGGAAGCTGCCGTCGAGGGCAGTTTCGCGATCAGCGATCATAACGGCCCCCATGCGCATATGATCGCCGCCGATCCGAGCGGGAAATACGTGTTTTCCACCGATCTGGGGCTGGATCGCATCTATCAGTACCGCTTTGACGATCGGACAGGAAAGCTGACGCCGAACGATCCGCCGTTTATCAGCGCCTCCTCGAAAGGCGCCGGGCCGCGCCACTTTGTCTTTACGCCGAAGGGCGATGCCCTGTGGCTGATTAACGAAGAGGCGTCTACGCTCACCCGGTATACCGTGAATACCAACGGCACCCTGAAAGAGGGTAAAACGGTTTCTGCCCTGCCGGAAGGTTACAAAGGCACCAGCTTTGCTGCCGGGCTCGCATTAAGCGCCGACGGTAAGCAGCTGTATGTGGCTAACCGTTTGCATAACAGCATCGGGCACTTTACCGTAACGGCGGAGGGCACGCTGACGCATCAGGACGATGTGTGGACGCGCGGTGACTACCCGCGCCCCTGACGCTCGATAAACAGGGGCGCTGGCTGTACGTCATGAACCAGCGCAGCGACAACATTACCCGCTTCCGCGTGGCGCAGGACGGGAAATTGAGCTTTGAGCCAGACTATACCCCGGTCGGCAGCCCATCCCAGATGGTCATTTCACCTTAAGCCGTAAGAGGACAACGACGTGCGATTTCCGAACCAACGTTTGGCGCAACTTTTCGACCTGTTGCAAAACGAGACGCTGCCGCAGGACGAGCTGGCGCAGCGGCTGTCGGTCTCCACGCGAACCGTCCGTGCGGACATCACCGCCCTGAACGCGCTGCTGGCCAGCCACGGCGCGCAGTTCATCCTGAGCCGGGGCAACGGCTACCAGCTCAAAATTGAGGATGCCGAGCGCTATCAGCAGCTTCAGGCATCCCACCCGCGCGCGCTGCGTATCCCGCGGACCGGGCCGGAGCGCGTGCATTATCTGGTGGTGCGTTTTCTGACCTCGGCGTTTTCGCTTAAGCTGGAGGATCTGGCGGACGAATGGTTCGTCAGCCGCGCCACGCTGCAAAGCGATATGGCGGAGGTGCGCGAGTGGTTTCATCGCTACAACCTGACGCTGGAAACCCGTCCGCGCCACGGCATGAAGCTGTTTGGCAGCGAGATGTCGACCCGCGCCTGCCTGACCGATCTGCTCTGGGAGCTGGCGCAGCAGGACAGCCTGAACCCGCTGGTAACCGACGTGGCGCTGAATGCGGGCGTGGCGGAGCAGATGGTGCCGGTGCTGCACGACGCCTTGACCCGTCACCACATTCGCCTGACCGATGAAGGCGAGCTGTTCCTGCGCCTGTACTGCGCGGTGTCGGTACGTCGCATCAGCGAAGGTTACCCGCTGCCGGAATTCCATGCCGAAGACGTGGAAGAGAACGTGCGCGAGGCGGCGAAGGATATCGCGGTGACCATCCAGCAGCTGGCGGGCAAGGCGCTTTCGCCGTCGGAGGAGAGCTGGCTGTGCGTGCACATTGCGGCGCGGCAGATTCAGGAGATCGCGCCCAGCGCCATTAACGCTGACGACGACGAGGCGCTGGTCAACTACATCCTGCGCTATATCAACACTCACTATAACTACAACCTGCTCAGCGACGCGCAGCTGCACGCGGACCTGCTCACGCACATCAAAACCATGATCACCCGCGTGCGGTATCAAATCATGATCCCCAATCCGCTGCTGGATAACATCAAGCAGCACTACCCGATGGCGTGGGACATGACGCTGGCCGCGGTGTCGAGCTGGGGCAAATACACGCCGTATGTGATCAGCGAAAACGAGATTGGCTTTCTGGTGCTGCATATTGGCGTCGGGCTTGAGCGCCACTACAACATCGGCTACCAGCGTCAGCCGCGCGTGCTGCTGGTATGCGACGCCGGTAATGCCATGGTGCGCATGATTGAGGCGGTACTGCAGCGTAAATACCCGCAGATTGAGGTGACGCGCACGCTCACCCTGCGCGAGTACGAGCTGGCGGAAACCATTAGCGAAGACTTTGTGATCGCGACCGCCCGCGTCAGCGAAAAGTCGAAACCGGTGGTGATGATCGCCCCGTTCCCGACCGACTACCAGTTAGAGCAGATTGGCAAACTGGTGCTGGTGGACCGCACCCGTCCGTGGATGCTGGATAAATACTTCGACGCGGCCCATTTCCGCATTATCGACAAGCCGATCGATCAGCAGACGCTCTTCCGCGAGCTGTGTGAACAGCTTGAAGCAGAGGGCTTTGTCGGTGCGGAGTTTCTGGATTCGGTTGTTGAACGTGAAGCTATTGTCAGCACCATGCTCGGCGACGGCATCGCGCTGCCGCATTCCCTCGGCCTGCTGGCGCAGAAAACGGTGGTCTACACCGTGCTCGCCCCGCACGGCGTGCAGTGGGGCGACGAAACCGCGCACGTTATCTTCCTGCTCGCCATCAGCAAAAGCGAGTACGAAGAGGCGATGGCGATTTACGATATCTTCGTCACTTTCCTGCGCGAGCGGGCGATGTCACGGCTCTGTAGCTGCGAGGATTTCGCCGGGTTTAAGGCGGTGGCGATGGAGAGTTTGAGTCGTTTTTGAGAGGCATTATCCAGAATTCGATGTAATGCGAATGTAATGCTAAACTGCATTACATATTCGATTTTTCTGGAGGCATAATGGCCACGCTAAACGTCCGTCTGGATGACAAACTCAAAAACGAGGCTTATGCCGTGCTGGAAAAACTCAATATTACCCCAACGGAAGCAGTGCGATTGCTGTTTCAGTACGTTGCTGAAACGGGGCGCATGCCGGTGAAAACGGTCACCATCAGCGACAGCGAAGATGCGCTGATACAGACAGTCCGGGAGCGACTGGCTAATCCGCAAAAGGGGATAAAGGTTAGTCTGGATGACTTATGAGTTTGAGTTTGCCTGAGGGCGTTATAATGAGTGATACAGAAAAAGAGAAAAATCAGCCGTTTATCATGACGCAAACAAACGGCTCTAACGCTCACCGCAAATGATGCACAACCTGGTTGCTGCTGCCGCGCCAGATGAGTGCCGGGTCTTTTAAATCCTGCACGAACTTGCCGTCGACCAGCACGTTAATCAGATCCACGACTTCCATTTGCTGCGCATTCAGTTCTTCCAGCTTGTAGCCCGTCCAGACCCAGATATCTTTTCCCGGACACTCTGCGCGAATGCGCTTCACCAGCTTCAACATATCCGGCACGTTTTGCGGGTGCAGGGGATCGCCGCCGGAGAGCGAGATCCCCTGGCGTTTGATGCGCGTGTCGTTCAGGTCGTTGATGATTTTATCTTCCATCTCCGCGGTGAACGGCATGCCGGAATTGAGTCGCCAGGTGCTTTTGTTGTAGCAGCCGGGGCATTCGTGGACGCAGCCTGAAACAAACAGGGTGCAGCGGGTGCCGGGGCCGTTGACGATGTCGACAGGGTAGTACTGGTGATAGTTCATTGCGAATAACCACGCCGGGTGGCGCTGCGCTTACCCGGCCTACAAAAGAGAGCGGTCCGTAGGCCCGGTAAGCGCAGCGCCACCGGGCATTAATGTGGCAGCGGATTAACCGATCTGCCCATTTCCCAGATGCTTCACGCGGCGCTTCACTTCTTCCTGTTTGCCAGCGTTAAACGGACGGGCGTCCGGGCTGCCGAGATAGCCGCATACGCGACGGGTCACGGAGACGCGAGCCGCATCGTGGTTGCCGCATTTCGGGCAGGTGAAGCCTTTGCTGGTACATTCAAACTCACCGGTGAAGCCGCACTCGTAACACTCATCAATTGGCGTGTTGGTCCCGTAATACGGCACGTGCTGGTAGCTATAGTCCCACACGTCCTCCAGCGCCTTCAGGTTGTGCTGAATGTTCGGGTACTCGCCGTAGCAGATGAAGCCGCCGCTGGCGATCGGCGGATAGGCCGCTTCGAAGTCGATCTTGTCGTACGGGTTCACCTTCTTCTCGACGTCGAGGTGGAAGCTGTTGGTGTAGTACCCTTTATCGGTCACGCCTTCCACAATCCCGAATTCGGCGGTGTCCAGACGGCAGAAGCGGTCGCACAGGTTCTCGCTCGGGGTGCTGTACAGGCTAAACCCGTAGCCGGTTTCCTCTTTCCACTGGTCTACCGCGTCGCGCAGGCGCTGAACGATGGCGATGCCTTTTTCACGCAGAGCTTCGCTGTCGTACATGTGCGTGTCGCCAAACAGGGCGTTGATGGTCTCGTGAATGCCGATGTAGCCCAGCGAAATCGACGCGCGGCCGTTTTTGAAGATCTCGGATACGTCATCGTCCGCCTTCAGGCGCACGCCGCAGGCCCCTTCCATATAGAGGATCGGCGCCACGCGGGCTTTGACCCCTTCGAGGCGCGCAATGCGGGTCATCAGCGCCTTACGCGCCAGCTGCAGGCGCTCATCCAGCAGTTTCCAGAATTCAGCTTCATTACCTTTTGCCTCCAGCGCGATGCGCGGCAGGTTGAGGCTGATCACGCCCAGGTTGTTACGCCCGTCGTGGATCTGCTCGCCGTTTTCATCCTCGTACACGCCGAGGAAGCTGCGGCAGCCCATTGGCGTTTTAAACGAACCGGTGACTTTGACGACCTGATCGTAGTTCAGGATGTCAGGGTACATGCGCTTGCTCGCGCACTCCAGCGCCAGCTGTTTGATGTCGTAGTTCGGGTCGCCAAACTTGTGGTTCAGGCCGTCGCGAATCGCGAACACCAGTTTCGGGAACACGGCGGTTTTACGGTTTTTGCCGAGGCCGGAAATACGGTTGCGCAGGATCGACTGCTGGATCAGGCGTGATTCCCAGCTGGTGCCCAGCCCAAAGCCGAAGGTTACAAACGGCGTCTGGCCGTTGGCGGTGTGCAGCGTGTTCACCTCATATTCCAGCGACTGGAAGGCGTCGTAGCACTCTTTCTCGGTACGGGAATGCGCATAGCCGTCCGCGTCCGGAATCTGCCACTCTTCGGCGGTTTTACGGTGCTTGTTGAAGCTCGCCGTCACGAACGGGGCCAGCACTTCGTCAATGCGGTTAATGGTGGTGCCGCCGTAAATATGGCTGGCGACCTGAGCGATGATCTGCGCCGTGACCGCGGTAGCCGTGGAGATCGACTTAGGCGGTTCAATCTCCGCGTTACCCATTTTAAAGCCGTGGGTCAGCATGCCTTTCAGATCGATCAGCATGCAGTTGAACATCGGGAAGAACGGCGAATAGTCGAGATCGTGGTAGTGGATCTCGCCGCGCTCGTGCGCCGAGACCACGTCGCGCGGCAGCAGATGCTGACGGGCATAGTGTTTGGCGACGATACCGGCCAGCAGGTCGCGCTGGGTGGGGATCACTTTACTGTCTTTATTGGCGTTTTCATTGAGCAGCGCAGAGTTGGTCTGCTCCACCAGGCCACGGATCTCCTGGTTCAGTCGGCCGCGCTTCTCGCGCTGGACGTCTCGATCGTGGCGGTACTCAATGTAGGCGCGCGCCAGCTGCTTGTAAGGTCCTGCCATGAGCTGGTTCTCAACCGCGGTCTGGATCTCGTTGATATCAACCTGGCTGCGTTCATTCATCTGGCTGCTAACGACTTCTGCGACGGTGGCGCAGTAATCTGCGTCATCGACTCCCGCTGCTTTAGCTGCACGCAGAATGGCTTCCTGGATGCGCTCTGATTTAAACGGCACTTTACAGCCATCACGTTTCATCACATGCGGTGTCATGATCACTCCATTATTAAAAACAGGTTATCCACAGAGGTGGAGAAGTATTCACCGGACGCATTTCCCGCCAGGCCAAAGACTTCCCGCGTTCCCAGCTCGTGTTATCCACAATTCCGGCCAGCGTAAGCGCCGTCTTGTTGTTGGAATAGTAGACGATAAATACAAGATGTTGGGTCGGCGTGCATTTTAAGTGCTACATATAGTGATTTGCATCAAACATGTTTGCGATTTATTTGATGCAGAACAAAGTAAAAAGACGAGAGTACAAACGACGGGCGCTTCAGCGATTGTAAAGGCAGGCGAGAAAAATCTGATTAATTATTCAACAAAAACAAGCGCTCAGCACGGTGTGTGCTAAGCGCTGTTCATTTAACTCCCCCCGCAGACCCAGCTCAGTCCCGCCTGCAAAAAGGCTGCGGTTGCGATACTGCCCAGCACCACCGGGATGAGAAAGGAGCGTTCAGGAGCATCGTCCTGTTTTTGTGGTTCTTCAGCACTCAGCGCGGACATCGCCTCTTCCCGGGTGCGCGCCGCCAGCAGTCGCTCACGCACCCGATCTTCCGTCAATAAACAGGTCAGCGTCGTCAGCAGCTGCATATGGGTACTCCCTGCTTCCGCGGGCGGAATGGCGAGCAGGAAAACCATTCTCACCTCTTCATCACCGTCCAGCCCCGGCCAGCGTATCGGGTCATCGAAGAGGGCCAGACAAAACGCCGCCTGCTGCACCGCCTCGGTTTTACCGTGCGGGACGGCGAGCGCTTCACCCAGCGCGGTAGGACCTTCACTTTCGCGTTGTAACACGCTCTGGATGAACGTTTCTTCATCACTGATGATTTTTTGCCTGGCGAGCGGTTCGGCGAGCCAGCGTATTAGCGCTTCAGGCGAACGGTGCGGCGGGTTGATAAAAACCAGATCGGGATGCGTCAATGCAAGCAGGTTCATATTAAGCCTCCATTAAAAAATCGCAGGTCGCGAAAGGGGGAATAGCCATTACCGGCTGCACCGGCTCTTCCAGATAGTTGATCTGACGAAACCCCTCCAGGCTTGCCGGGACGGGAACGGGCTCCGTGCCGGCGTTAAACACGCGAACGACCGTACCCTGCGACTGCTGCGCATGGGGCAAGGCAGAGAGGATGAGCGGCTCCGGCAGGTACAATAATGAGAATTCTGCCGGAAGCCTGCGGTCGGGCAGACGCAACGAAAAGCGCTCAAGACGGTGATCGAGCGTGTGCAGCGTTTGCCGTTGATAGGTGAAGGGCTGTCCCGCTGTCTGATTTTCCAGCTGGCGAAGCGTGAGGTGATCGGCGCTATCGGCCAGCGCGACGGTGAAAGAGAAGCGCAACGGTTTCAGCAACTGGGCATCGGGGGTCTCGACCACCGTATTATTGATGCCGGATGCCCGGCCCGGTCGCCAGTCGAGATCGCTGCGTCCCAGCACGCCCGTTGATTTAAACAGCGTCAGGGCAACCGTAGCCGGTGCGTCGCCGATTATCTGAAACTCCTTCATGCCGCGGCTATTCACCACCAGCGCTTTGCCCGCTTCCGCAACTGCAATGATTCCCTCGCTGGTTTCGATATCCACGGGCATTTCGCGATAGTGTTCCTGCCACTCTTCAGCGTGACACCCCGTTTCGCGCTCGATGATCGCGAAGGGCTGCGAGGCGATTGCGTGGCGGGTGTGAATATCGCTGTTAATCAGCAAACGTAGCCGGTGATCGCAGTGGCTGTTTTCCAGCGAGCTGTCCACATACAGGTTCGGATCGTGATCGCGTAATTCACACGCCAGACGAAGGGATAACGGCGTTCGGGCATTTTCCTGACGGTCTGCGAGATCCGGCGGAAGAAATAGGGTGGCTTCCACGATCAGCTTTTCGACAAGCGGCGTTTTCAGGCAGTCGACGAGCGTGAACTGGTCGCACCGCGTCGGCGTGTCGCCCGCAAGCGGTGAGAAATCGTAGCTGTCGCCCGCATCCGCGCAGTCTTCGAGAGTAAAGAAAGAGGGAATGCATCTGCCGCTGCGTTTGTCGTGCAGGGTGAGCGTTCCGGCGTCCAGCGTTAATCGATAATGCGCATTCTCTATCTCGCTGCCCTTTGTCTGTTCCTGCTGCTGGAAAGGCGCCGGGTCATCGTTAACGCTAACGCTGAGATAGCCGACCGGCGGCAGAACCGGTGTCTTCACAGCAACGTGCCAGCGATAATAGGGAGGAAGGGGCGTTTCACATTCGCCTTCAGCGCTAAGGGAGATCGCCGTTCCGCCGGGCAGAATGTCTCTTTTCAGGACGTCGAAAGGGATGGGCTGCCCCTGATATGTCAGGGCGATATTATCAGCACGGCTATACAGGGTGGTTATCACTACGCGCTGCGTTGGGGTGCCCAGCGGGTTGAAAATCAGCAGGTCATTTTCCTGAGCGCAGGCGGCGGCCAGGGTTTTTACCACCAGGTTCCACAGGCTGTGGCACAGCTGTTCGGTTTGCTCCAGCCGATGCAGTATGTCGCGGTTGGTGGTATCGCTATTACAGCCGCCGATAGAGTCGTGGGCATGGCTTCGCAACAGCTTCTTCCAGAGCGTATCGACCACAGAGAGGTTGACCGCAATCCCCTGATGGCGAGCCATAGCGATTGTCGGCTCCAGCTGCCGCAGGATGAACTGCTCCACCTCATCATTTTTTTTTTTTATGTCGTAGCGCACGGAGCCGATCGTTTTATGGATGCGGGTGTAGCGCGGCGATTTCAGCTCCCCTTCCCAGCCTTCAAACTGTTCACGCTGCGCGCGCAGAATGTCGACGTAGCGCTCCAGCGAACTGATAACGTATCGATCCCCATCGGGAGAGTCTGCGCTGGCGACCTGCAGAATTTTCGGCAGCGCCGGGTCGATGCAGACCTGATCGCCGCCGCAGGGCAGGAGCAGGTCGTTTATACCGGCCCGTGAACGCAGGAGATTGACCATCGGGAAGATTTTTCCCTGCAGATGGCTCGCGTCTGAACGCATGTTTTTAGCCGCGCCATAACCGAATGCCATCGCGCAGGCGATAACGGTCGCCCCAGACGGCGCGCGCCAGAGGAACTGGCTGCTTTTCGCTTGTCTGTCGTGATCGATACCGCGCCAGAAGACGATATTGTCGATATTGCAGCCCTGCAAAATGGTGGGCATCTGAGCATTGTGGCCAAAGGTGTCCGGAAGGTACCCGACCTGCATAGCATGCCCCAGCGCGCGGGCGGCGAAAATGCCGTACTTGAGATTGCGAATAATGGATTCGCCATGCACGTTGTAGGTGTCCGTCTGGGTATACCATGGCCCCACAAAGATTCTTTTCTCTTTGACGAGGGTTTCCAGCCTGGCTCGATAATCGGGATTGATGGCGAGAAAGTCCTCCACTACCGCCATCTGTCCGTCAAGGTGATAACAGCTGTAAGCGGGGTCCCGCTCCAGCGTGTCGATGACATCCGCAAAGTTATAGGATGCCAGCACCATGCTGTCCTGACGGGTGAAATACCACTCCTGATCCCAGTGCGTATGGGCAATGACGTGGATCTGATTCATGACGTTCCCCTTACCTGGCGTTCTTTGGGCTGACATAGAGCACGCCCAGGGCGCAAATCAGTGCGCCAATAAAGACGCTCGCCAGGTAGCCCACCACATTGGTTGCCAGCGGCCAGCCCCAGATGGCAGGCAGAGGCAGCGTCTGCTTCACGCCAAGTGCAATGGCGATTAGCGCGCCGGCAACGGCACCGGTCATGAACACCGGGATCAGACGTGGGTTTTTCAGGATGAACGGGATCGCGCCTTCGGAGATCCCAATCACGCCCAGCAGCAACGAGGTACTCCCGACGGTTTTCTCTTCCCGGCTGAAGACATCCGGTAGTCCAAAGCGGCCGTTGAGAAACGCCGCAAAGCCGACGCCAATAGAGGGGATCACGATGGAGAGTTCGCGGGCGGTGAGATCAAACGTTTCGCTCATGCCATTCAGGCCGAGCGCGACCGAGCCTGCCGCCTTGTTGACCGGACCGCCCAGGTCGAACGCGGTGCCCGCGGCGATCATCGCGGAATAGAATCCGCGCCCGGTGTCACCTGCCGAGGTAAAAAAGACCACCATCAGCTGGTTAAGCGAGCCAAAAATCGGGTTGATCAGGTATTCCATGACCATCACCAGCGTAATGCCGGTGATCAGCGGGACGATCAGCATGGTCTTAATGGTGGTGAGCTGCTGGCGGACGTGAATGGAATCATTCAGCCAGCGCACCAGATAGCCTACAAAGAAGCCGATGCCAATCGCGCCAAAGAAGCCGGACGGCATAAAGCCTTCGATATCGAAGAAGCGCTTGTAGACCTCGTCTGACATGATGCCGCCGATAAGCCCGGGGATCAGCGCCGGTTTACCCGCAACGGAAAATGCCAGATACATGGCGAAAACAGGATACATGAACTTAATGGTCATAAAGCCCACTTTATCCAGCACGCTGAATGGCGAGTGGTCGATGTTAATAAACTGGCCGGTGATTTTGGCCGTTGCCATCATCAGCCCGCCCATGACCACCACTGGCAGCATATAGCTGATGGCCGCCATGATATGGCCGATAAAAGTCTGGTAAGCCGAACGCGGAAGATCGTCTTCGTCTTCGACGGTAGTGGCGGTGACGTTTTTTTCCATGGCCAGCGCCTGACGCAGATAGCGATCGGTATGCTTAATCAGCTCTTGCGTGCGGGTCTGAAGGTGGGGAACTTTTTCAAAGCGCTCGGCATCCTGAATGGGAACGTCGGTTGCCAGTATAATGGCTGTGGCGGAGGCGATATCCTGTTTCGTTAAGCGGTTTTTAACGCCATCGCTGCCCTGCGTTTCGACCTTTACCTCGATATTGTGCTCTTTAGCCCATGTAGGGTAATGACTCCAACTTACTGATAGTGTTTTATGTTCAGATAATGCCCGATGACTTTGTCATGCAGCTCCACCGATTTTGAGAACGACAGTGACTTCCTGCCCAGCCTTGCCAGA
>NZ_VDAS01000012.1:0-142429 GCF_019584165.1 Enterobacter sp. EC_64 | reverse complement strand
GCGCGGTGGTCCCACCTGACCCCATGCCGAACTCAGAAGTGAAACGCCGTAGCGCCGATGGTAGTGTGGGGTCTCCCCATGTGAGAGTAGGGAACTGCCAGGCATCAAACAAGAAGAACCCCGTACCGAAAGGTGCGGGGTTTTTTGCTTTTGTTTTCTTCCTCTCCCTCTCCCTGAAACTTTCTCACCTTCACCTTGCAGACTCGACATTCCGATCATTTCTGGGTATCGTTAGCTGTCTGGATGTCTAAACGTTTATACGTATGTTGTGAGGATATAAAGCTATGCCGATTCGGGTGCAGGACGAGCTACCAGCCGTCAATTTCTTGCGTGAAGAAAATGTCTTTGTGATGACGACTTCACGTGCGACAGGTCAGGAAATTCGCCCGCTGAAGGTGCTTATTCTCAATCTGATGCCCAAAAAGATCGAAACAGAAAACCAGTTCCTGCGTCTGCTGTCGAACTCCCCGCTGCAGGTTGATATTCAACTGCTGCGGATCGACGCCCGTGAGTCTCGCAATACGCCTTCTGAGCACCTGAACAACTTCTACTGCAACTTTGATGACATTCAGGGTGAAAACTTCGATGGACTGATTGTGACCGGCGCGCCGCTGGGCCTGGTGGAATTTAACGATGTCGCTTACTGGCCGCAGATCAAACAGGTGCTGGAATGGGCAAAAGATCACGTCACGTCCACGCTGTTTGTCTGTTGGGCGGTACAAGCCGCACTGAATATTCTGTATGGCATCCCCAAGCAAACCCGCACTGAAAAGCTCTCCGGCGTATACGAACACCATATTCTCCATCCCCATGCGTTGCTGACGCGCGGGTTTGATGATTCTTTCCTGGCTCCGCATTCTCGCTACGCCGATTTCCCGGCCCAGCTGATTCGTGATTACACCGATCTGGAGATCCTGGCCGAAACGGAAGATGGGGACGCTTACCTGTTTGCCAGTAAAGATAAGCGCATTGCCTTTGTGACCGGACATCCTGAGTACGATCCGCACACCCTTGCGTCAGAGTATTTCCGTGATGTCGAAGCGGGTCTAAATCCGGATGTACCGTACAACTATTTCCCGAAAGACGACCCGCAAAACAAACCGAGAGCGACCTGGCGCAGCCACGGGAATTTGCTTTTTACTAACTGGCTCAACTATTACGTCTACCAGATAACACCATACGATCTGCGTCACATGAATCCAACGCTGGAGTAATCGTCTGCACTAAACGATCCTAAAGCGTTTCAGCTATTCAAATCAGGCACCTTCGGGTGCCTTTTTTATTTCCGAAATGCCACTCATCATTCTTTAAAACTTTAATTTCAATAAAATCAATCAATTAATTGCAATTTATAATTAAAATGGAAATTGTTTTTGATTTTAGAAAAAATAGAGATAGTCTTAATTCTGCTGAGCGAAAACTACCCAACGATCTTTCGTTCGCGTCGGGAGCGTGATTTTGGATCTTTGATGAGGAGCAGAGTAATGACTCAACAGGCAACGACGGTCGATGAACTGGCCTTTACCCAGCCGTATGGCGAGCAAGAACAGCAAGTATTAACGGCAGAAGCGGTAGAATTTCTGACTGAACTGGTGACCCGCTTTACGCCGCAGCGCAATAAGCTGCTGGCGGCACGTATTCATCAGCAGCAGGAAATTGATAACGGCAAGTTGCCTGGTTTTATTTCGGAAACTGCTTCCATTCGTCGTGGCGAGTGGAAAATCCGCGGCATCCCTGAAGATTTACAGGATCGTCGCGTTGAGATCACCGGTCCGGTAGAACGCAAAATGGTGATCAACGCCATGAACGCCAACGTTAAAGTCTTTATGGCCGATTTTGAAGACTCGCTGGCACCGGACTGGCGTAAGGTCATCGAGGGGCAGATCAACCTGCGCGACGCCGTAAACGGCACCATCAGCTATACCAATGAAGCCGGCAAAATATACCAGCTCAAACCGAACCCGGCGGTGCTGATCTGTCGCGTGCGCGGCCTGCACCTGCCCGAAAAACATGTCACCTGGCGTGGAGAAGCCATTCCAGGAAGCCTGTTTGATTTTGCCCTCTATTTCTTCCACAACTACAAAGCCCTGCTGGCGAAAGGCAGCGGCCCGTATTTCTACCTGCCAAAAACGCAGGCCTGGCAGGAAGCAGCCTGGTGGAGCGAGGTCTTCAGCTATGCGGAAGATCGTTTCAACCTGCCGCGCGGCACCATCAAAGCCACCCTGCTGATTGAAACGCTGCCCGCCGTATTCCAGATGCATGAAATCCTGCATGCGCTGCGCGACCACATTGTCGGTCTGAACTGTGGACGCTGGGACTATATTTTCAGCTACATCAAAACCCTGAAAAATTATCCCGATCGCGTGCTCCCCGATCGTCAGGTTGTCACCATGGACAAACCGTTCCTGAGCGCCTATTCGCGTCTGCTGATCAAAACCTGCCACAAGCGCGGCGCCTTTGCGATGGGCGGCATGGCGGCTTTTATCCCAAGCAAAGACGCAGAGCGCAACAATCAGGTGCTCAACAAGGTGAAAGCCGATAAAGAGCTTGAAGCCCGTAACGGTCACGACGGGACGTGGATCGCCCATCCGGGTTTGGCCGATACGGCGATGGAGGTCTTTAACCGCGTGCTCGGCGACAACAAAAACCAGCTGTTTGTCACCCGTGAAGACGATGCACCCATCGCAGAAGAACAGCTGCTGGCGCCGTGCGCGGGAGAACGTACGGAAGAGGGCATGCGTGCCAACATTCGCGTCGCGGTGCAGTACATCGAAGCGTGGATCTCCGGCAACGGCTGCGTGCCGATCTACGGCCTGATGGAAGATGCTGCGACGGCGGAGATCTCACGTACCTCTATCTGGCAGTGGATCCACCATCAAAAAACGCTCAGCAACGGCAAACCGGTGACCAAGACCCTGTTCCGCCAGATGCTGGCCGAAGAGATGCGGGTGATCCAGGACGAGCTGGGCGAACACCGCTTCAGCAGCGGGCGTTTTGACGACGCTGCGCGCCTGATGGAGCAAATCACCACATCAGATGACTTAATCGACTTCCTGACCCTGCCGGGCTACCGCTTCCTGGCGTAACTCACCACATAACAATATGGAGCATCTGCACATGAAAACCCGTACCCAACAGATCGAAGAATTAAAGAAAGAGTGGACTCAACCGCGCTGGGAAGGCATCCGCCGTCCGTACAGCGCAGAGGAAGTGGTGAAATTACGCGGCTCGGTCAACCCGGAGTGCACGCTGGCGCAAAATGGCGCGGCGAAAATGTGGAAGCTGCTGCACGGTGGCTCTAAAAAGGGCTACATCAACAGCCTCGGCGCGCTGACCGGCGGTCAGGCACTGCAGCAGGCGAAGGCCGGTATTGAGGCGATTTACCTCTCCGGCTGGCAGGTCGCGGCGGACGCCAACCTGGCCTCCAGCATGTACCCGGATCAGTCGCTCTATCCGGCTAACTCCGTGCCGTCGGTCGTGGATCGGATCAACAACACCTTCCGCCGTGCGGATCAGATCCAGTGGGCGGCGGGTATTGAGCCAAACGATCCGCGCTTTATTGACTACTTCCTGCCGATCGTTGCGGATGCGGAAGCGGGCTTCGGCGGCGTGCTGAACGCCTTTGAGCTGATGAAATCGATGATTGAAGCCGGTGCAGCGGCCGTTCACTTCGAAGATCAGCTGGCGTCAGTGAAGAAGTGCGGACATATGGGCGGTAAGGTGCTGGTTCCTACACAGGAAGCGGTTCAGAAGCTGGTTGCCGCGCGTCTGGCTGCTGACGTGCTCGGCGTGCCGACGCTGGTCATTGCCCGTACCGATGCGGACGCGGCTGACCTGATCACCTCTGACTGCGATCCGTACGACAGCGAGTTCATCACCGGCGAGCGCACCAGCGAAGGGTTCTATCGTACCCATGCGGGTATTGAGCAGGCGATCAGCCGCGGTCTGGCGTACGCGCCGTACGCGGACCTGGTCTGGTGTGAAACCTCTACGCCGGATCTGGCGCTGGCAAAACGCTTTGCCGACGCCATTCATGCGAAGTACCCGGGCAAACTGCTGGCCTACAACTGCTCGCCGTCCTTCAACTGGCAGAAAAAGCTGGATGACAAAACCATCGCCAGCTTCCAGCAGCAGCTGTCCGACATGGGCTACAAATACCAGTTCATTACGCTGGCAGGCATCCACAGCATGTGGTTCAACATGTTCGACCTGGCGCACGCCTATGCGCAGGGTGAGGGCATGAAGCACTACGTTGAGAAGGTGCAGCAGCCGGAATTTGCGGCGGGCAAAGACGGTTACACCTTCGTCTCTCACCAGCAGGAGGTGGGCACCGGCTACTTTGATAATGTGACCACGATTATTCAGGGCGGCACCTCCTCCGTCACCGCCTTAACGGGTTCAACGGAAGAAGCACAGTTCTAATCTTTTCCCCCTCTCCCCCCTGGGGAGAGGGTTGGTGGTGAGGGGGAATATATGTCGCGTGGCCTGGAATTACTGATTGCCCAAACTATTTTGCAGGGCTTCGATGCCCAGTATGGTCGTTTTCTGGAAGTAACCTCCGGCGCCCAGCAGCGCTTCGAACACGCAGACTGGCATGCGGTTCAGCAGGCCATGAAGCAGCGTATCCATCTTTATGACCACCACGTGGGTCTGGTGGTGGAGCAGCTGCGCTGTATTACCGACGGTAAAAGTCCGGACGCGGAATTTTTACTGCGCGTAAAAGAGCATTACACCCATCTGTTACCCGACTACCCGCGCTTCGAGATTGCGGAGAGCTTTTTCAACTCCGTCTATTGCCGGTTATTTGACCACCGCTCATTATCTCCTGAGCGGTTATTTATCTTCAGCTCCCAGCCTGAACGGCGCTTTCGTACCATTCCGCGTCCGCTGGCGAAAGATTTCTTTCCCGAGCACGGATGGGAAAAGCTCCTGCATCGCGTGCTGACGGATTTGCCGCTGCGTCTGCCCTGGGAGAATAAAGCCCGGGATATCGGGTATATCCACGCCCATCTCAAAGAAGCATTCGGCGCGGAGGTGCTCAGCCACAGCCATTTGCAGGTGGCCAACGAGCTTTTCTACCGCAATAAAGCCGCCTGGCTGGTGGGCAAACTGGTTACGCCGACGGCTATTGTGCCGTTTCTGCTGCCCATTCATCGTACCGACGACGGGGAACTGTTTGTTGATACCTGCCTGACTACCAGCGCCGAGGCCAGCATCGTGTTTGGCTTCGCCCGTTCCTATTTTATGGTGTACGCTCCGCTGCCCGCCGCGCTGGTGGAGTGGCTGCGCGAGATCCTGCCGGGCAAAACCACGGCCGAGCTGTATATGGCCATTGGCTGCCAGAAGCACGCTAAAACGGAAAGCTACCGGGAGTACCTGCGCTATGTCACCACGGCCGATGAGCAGTTCATCGAAGCGCCCGGCATTCGCGGCATGGTGATGCTGGTTTTTACGCTGCCGGGCTTCGACCGGGTCTTTAAGGTGATTAAGGACAGATTCGCGCCGCAGAAAGAGATGACCGCCGCGCACGTCCGCGCCTGCTACCAGCTGGTTAAGGAGCACGATCGCGTTGGGCGCATGGCGGATACCCAGGAGTTCGAAAATTTTGTGCTGGATAAGCAGCAGATCGATCCGGCGCTCATGGCGCTTTTACTGCAGGAAGCACCCGCCAAAATCACCGATCTTGGCGATAAAATCGCGATCAGCCATCTCTACATTGAACGACGCATGGTGCCGCTGAATATCTGGCTGGAGCAGTCCGACGGTCAGGCTTTAAGAGATGCGATTGAAGAGTACGGCAACGCGATTCGCCAGCTTGCCGCCGCCAATATCTTCCCGGGCGATATGCTGTTTAAAAACTTCGGCGTCACCCGTCACGGTCGGGTGGTGTTCTACGATTACGACGAAATTTGCTACATGACCGAGGTGAACTTCCGCGATATCCCACCGGCCCGCTACCCGGAAGATGAGCTTTCCAGCGAGCCGTGGTACAGCGTTTCGCCGGGCGATGTGTTTCCCGAAGAGTTTCGCCACTGGCTCTGCGCCGATCCGCGCATCGGGCCGCTATTCGAAGAGATGCATGCCGATCTGTTCCGCGCCAGCTACTGGCGGGGACTGCAAACGCGGATCAAAAACGGGCACGTGGAAGATGTGTACGCTTACCGTCGCAAGCAGCGGTTTTGCATCCGGTTTTCAGAGGGCATCATGTAGGCCGGGTAAGGCGAAGCCGCCACCCGGCAATGCATGCTTAACGAATCCCACCGTACGCCAGCGTGACCTCTTTCGCCGCCTTAATCACCAGCGCACCCAACTCAGTGACCCGATCGTCGGTCATACGTGAAATCGGCCCGGAGATAGAGATGGCGGCAAACGGCTCGCGGTGCTCGTCAAAAATGCAGGCTGCGATACAGCGCAGGCCGAGGGCGTGCTCCTCGTCGTCAAACGAATAGCCGCGCTTGCGGGTCAGGGCCAGGTCTTCTTTCAGATGCACCGGCGAAACCAGCGTGGCGTGGGTATAGGCATGCAGTCCTTTACGGTGCAGCAGCCCCGTCACCTGCTCCTCGGTCAGCTGCGAGAGGAACGCTTTACCCGCCCCTGAGGCATGCATCGGCAGCTTGCCGCCAATCGGCGCGGACATGCGCATCAGCTGCGTGCATTGCACCTGGTCGATGATAATCGCCTGATGGTCGCTCTGGTCGAGCACGGCCAGATTCACGGTCTCGCCCGACTCTTCCATCAATTTGCGCAGAATCGGGTGCACAATCGCCAGCAGGTTGCGGCTCTGCAGGAAGCTGCTGCCCACGATAAACGCATGCGCGCCCACCGCCCAGTGCCCCAGCTCGCCTACCTGGCGGACAAAGCCCAGCTGCTGCATGGTGGTCAGCAGGCGGTGCGTCGTGGAGTTCGGCAGGCCAGCCTGCTGGGCCAGCTCCGTCAGGGCCACGCTGCTGTGCGACTCGGCTATCCACTCCAGCAGCTTCAGACCGCGCGTGAGCGATTGAACCTGTCCACCCTGTTGTGCGGCAGCGGTGGTGGCAGCAGGTTTTCTGCCGCGTTTAGCGGGAACGGTCGCGACCATGACGATCTCCTTTTTCTGTATCGTGGAAATCATTTTCGTTTTATTTGGTGAATTTGCAACCGTTATCCTGACTGATCGGAGGAGTGATAGTGAACATGTCTCATGTTACCGCTGAGCGACTTTTCCACCCTGCGAGATTGTGCCAGTATGGAACGCAGCCTTTTGGCCTTGTTGAGCGTTGTCGGGAGCAAGTGTGAGCAGCAAAGTAGAGCAACTGCGTGCGCAGTTAAATGAACGAATTCTGGTGCTGGACGGCGGCATGGGCACCATGATCCAGGGTTATCGCCTGAGCGAAGACGATTTCCGCGGCGAACGCTTCGCCGACTGGCCCTGCGACCTGAAAGGGAACAACGACCTGCTGGTGCTCAGCAAGCCGTCCGTGATCAAGGATATCCACAACGCCTACTTCGAAGCGGGTGCGGATATCGTTGAAACCAACACCTTTAACTCGACAACCATCGCCATGGCGGATTACCAGATGGAATCCCTGTCGGCGGAGATCAACTATGAAGCCGCAAAGCTTGCGCGCGCCTGCGCCGACGAGTGGACGGCCCGCACGCCGGACAAGCCGCGCTACGTTGCCGGGGTGCTTGGCCCAACCAACCGCACTGCGTCGATTTCACCGGACGTCAACGACCCGGCGTTTCGTAATATCACCTTTGACCAGCTGGTTGTTGCCTACCGTGAATCGACCAGAGCGCTGGTGGAAGGCGGTTCCGATCTGATCCTGATTGAAACGGTATTCGACACCCTCAACGCCAAGGCCGCGATTTACGCGGTGAAAGAGGAGTTCGAGGCGCTGGGCGTTGACCTGCCGATTATGATTTCCGGCACCATCACCGATGCCTCCGGCCGTACCCTGTCCGGCCAGACCACCGAAGCGTTTTATAACTCCCTGCGCCACGCCGACGCGCTCTCCTTCGGCCTGAACTGCGCGCTGGGTCCAGATGAACTGCGCCAGTACGTGCAGGAGCTGTCGCGCATTGCGGAATGCTACGTTACCGCGCACCCGAACGCCGGTCTGCCGAACGCCTTCGGTGAATACGATCTGGATGCCGACACCATGGCGGCACAAATCCGCGAGTGGGCCGAGTCTGGATTTCTGAACATCGTCGGCGGCTGCTGCGGCACCACGCCGGAGCACATCGCCGCCATGAGCAACGCCGTGGCCGGACTGCCGCCGCGCAAGCTGCCCGAACTGCCGGTTGCCTGTCGCCTCTCCGGCCTTGAGCCGTTAACCATCGGCGAAGACAGCCTGTTTGTGAACGTGGGTGAGCGTACAAACGTCACCGGCTCCGCGAAGTTCAAGCGTCTGATCAAAGAGGAGAAGTACAGCGAAGCGCTGGACGTTGCCCGCCAGCAGGTGGAAAGCGGCGCGCAGATTATCGATATCAACATGGATGAGGGGATGCTCGACGCCGAGGCGGCGATGGTGCGTTTCCTCAACCTGATCGCCGGTGAGCCGGACATCGCCCGCGTGCCGATCATGATCGACTCCTCCAAATGGGAGGTGATCGAGAAGGGGCTGAAATGCATTCAGGGTAAAGGCATCGTCAACTCCATCTCCATGAAAGAGGGCGTTGATACCTTTATTCATCACGCGAAGCAGGTCCGCCGCTACGGTGCTGCCGTGGTGGTCATGGCCTTTGACGAAGTGGGCCAGGCCGACACTCGCGCGCGTAAAATTGAGATTTGCCGCCGCGCGTACAAAATACTGACCGAAGAGGTAGGCTTCCCGCCGGAAGACATCATCTTTGACCCGAACATCTTCGCCGTGGCGACCGGCATCGAAGAGCACAACAACTACGCCCAGGACTTTATCGGCGCGTGCGAGGACATCAAGCGCGAGCTGCCGCATGCCCTCATCTCCGGCGGCGTATCGAACGTCTCGTTCTCGTTCCGCGGCAACGACCCGGTGCGTGAAGCGATTCACGCCGTGTTCCTCTACTACGCTATCCGCAACGGGATGGACATGGGGATCGTTAACGCCGGCCAGCTGGCGATTTACGACGACCTGCCCGCCGAGCTGCGCGACGCGGTGGAAGACGTGATCCTCAACCGCCGCGACGACGCCACGGAGCGGCTGCTTGACCTGGCAGAAAAATACCGCGGCAGCAAGTCGGATGACGCAGCCAACGTTCAGCAGGCCGAGTGGCGCGCCTGGGACGTGAAAAAACGTCTGGAATATTCGCTGGTAAAAGGCATCACCGAGTTTATCGAGCAGGACACCGAAGAGGCGCGTCAGCAGTCAGCCCGCCCGATTGAGGTCATTGAAGGCCCGCTGATGGACGGCATGAACGTGGTCGGCGATCTGTTTGGCGAAGGCAAGATGTTCCTGCCGCAGGTGGTGAAATCCGCCCGCGTGATGAAGCAGGCCGTGGCGTACCTGGAGCCGTTTATCGAAGCCAGCAAAGAGAAAGGCTCCAGCAACGGCAAAATGGTCATCGCCACCGTGAAGGGCGACGTGCACGACATCGGCAAGAACATCGTCGGCGTGGTGCTGCAGTGCAATAACTACGAGATTATCGACCTTGGCGTGATGGTCCCGGCGGATAAAATCCTCAAGACCGCGCGCGAAGTGAATGCTGACCTGATTGGCCTCTCCGGGCTGATCACCCCGTCGCTGGACGAGATGGTTAACGTGGCGAAGGAGATGGAGCGTCAGGGCTTCACCATTCCGCTGCTGATTGGCGGCGCGACCACCTCCAAGGCGCACACGGCGGTGAAAATCGAGCAGAACTACAGCGGGCCGACGGTCTACGTGCAGAACGCCTCGCGCACGGTGGGCGTGGTCTCCGCGCTGCTCTCTGACACCCAGCGCGACGAGTTTGTTGAGCGCACCCGCAAAGAGTACGAAACCGTTCGCATCCAGCACGGGCGCAAGAAACCGCGCACCCCGCCAGTTTCACTCCAGGCGGCGCGCGATAACGATCTGGCGTTTGACTGGTCGAGCTATACGCCGCCGGTCGCGCATCGCCTGGGCGTTCAGGAGGTCAGTGCCAGCATCGAAACGCTGCGTAACTACATCGACTGGACGCCGTTCTTTATGACCTGGTCGCTCGCGGGCAAATATCCGCGCATCCTGGAAGATGAGGTGGTGGGCGAGGAGGCGAAACGCCTGTTTAACGATGCCAACGACATGCTCGACATGCTGAGCGCGGAGAAAACCCTCAACCCACGCGGCGTGGTGGGGCTGTTCCCGGCCAACCGCGTGGGTGACGATATCGAAATTTACCGCGATGAAACCCGCACTCACGTGCTGGCAGTCAGCCGCCATCTGCGCCAGCAAACCGAGAAAGTGGGCTTTGCCAACTACTGCCTGGCCGATTTTGTCGCGCCGAAGCTGAGCGGTAAAGCCGACTATATTGGCGCCTTTGCGGTAACCGGCGGTCTGGAAGAAGATGCGCTGGCGGACGCGTTCGAAGCGCAGCACGATGATTACAATAAAATCATGGTGAAAGCGATCGCCGACCGCCTGGCGGAAGCCTTCGCCGAGTACCTGCACGAGCGCGTGCGTAAGGTGCACTGGGGCTACGCGGCGAATGAAAACCTCAGCAACGAGGAGCTGATCCGCGAAAACTACCAGGGGATTCGTCCGGCACCGGGCTATCCGGCCTGCCCGGAGCACACCGAAAAGGGCACGATCTGGCAACTGCTGGACGTCGAAGCCCATACCGGGATGAAGCTCACCGAGTCGTTCGCCATGTGGCCGGGCGCGTCCGTCTCCGGCTGGTACTTCAGCCACCCGGACAGCAAGTACTTTGCCGTGGCGCAGCTTCAGCGCGATCAGATTGAAGATTACGCCCTGCGCAAAGGCATGAGCGTGTCAGAAGTAGAGCGCTGGCTGGCACCGAATTTAGGCTACGACGCAGACTAACGTCACTTTTCCTTACAACAAACAGGGCACCTCAAGGGTGCCTTGTCTCTTTCTTACGCTTAACCCCTTATACTGAAATAAGGTTCTATCCCTGGCACCCGGTGGCGGTGCGCTTACCGGGCCTGTGCGTAGGTCAGATAAGGCGTCGCCGTCATCCGACATGGCAACGCGCAGGGAACCTCAGGAAAACCGATAAAGATAAGGAGGAAAACCATCCGTGCTGACCCTGTTACATCTGCTCTCTGCAGTCGCACTGCTCGTATGGGGCACCCATATCGTCCGTACCGGCGTGATGCGCGTATTTGGTGCCCGTTTACGTACCGTTCTCAGCAGCAGCGTTGAGAAGAAGCCGCTCGCCTTCTGCGCAGGCATTGGCGTAACGGCACTCGTTCAGAGCAGCAACGCCACAACCCTGCTTGTCACCTCCTTTGTGGCGCAGGATCTGGTGGCGCTGGCCCCGGCGCTGGTCATTGTGCTGGGGGCTGATGTGGGTACCGCGCTGATGGCGCGTATCCTGACCTTCGATCTCTCCTGGCTGTCGCCGCTGCTGATTTTTGTCGGCGTTATCTTCTTCCTCGGCCGCAAACAGACGCGGGCCGGGCAGCTTGGTCGCGTGGGGATTGGCCTGGGGCTGATTCTGCTGGCGCTGGAGCTGATTGTGCAGGCGGTCACCCCGATTACCGAGGCCAACGGCGTGCAGGTCATCTTCGCCTCCCTGACCGGTGACATCATGCTCGACGCGCTGATTGGCGCGGTGTTTGCCATCGTCAGCTACTCCAGCCTGGCCGCCGTGCTGCTGACGGCCACGCTCACCGCCGCCGGGGCGATCTCCTTCCCGGTCGCGCTGTGTCTGGTGATCGGTGCCAACCTCGGCTCTGGCCTGCTGGCGATGCTCAATAACAGCGCCGCCAACGCCGCCGCCCGCCGCGTGGCGCTCGGCAGCCTGCTGTTTAAGCTGGTGGGCAGCCTGATTATTCTGCCCTTTATCCATCCGCTGGCGAACCTGATGGATAACCTCCCGCTGCCGAAGGCGGAGCTGGTGATCTACTTCCACGTGTTCTACAACCTGGTGCGCTGCCTGGCGATGGTCCCTTTTGCCGGGTCGATGGCCCGCTTCTGCGAGCGACTCATTCAGGACGAACCGGAGCTGGACGCCCGCCTGAAGCCAAAGCATCTGGATACCTCCGCGCTGGACACCCCGGCGCTGGCGCTGGCGAATGCCGCGCGCGAGACGCTGCGCATGGGCGACGCCATGGAAACCATGCTCGAAGGGCTGCAAAAGGTGATGCACGGCGAGCCGCGAGAGGAGAAAGAGCTGCGCAGACTGGCGGACGATATCAACGTGCTCTATACCGCCATTAAGCTTTACCTGGCCCGCATGCCGCAGGACGAGCTGGCGGAGGAGGAGTCCCGCCGCTGGGCGGAAATCATTGAGATGTCGCTCAACCTTGAGCAGGCCTCCGATATTGTTGAGCGCATGGGCAGCGAGATTGCCGATAAGTCGCTGGCCGCCCGCCGGGCGTTCTCCGTAGAAGGCTTAAAAGAGCTTGAAGCGCTGCACGAACAGCTGGTCAGCAACCTCAAGCTGGCGATGCTGGTCTTCTTCTCCAGCGACGTGCCGAGCGCGCGCCGCCTGCGCCGCAACAAGCATCGCTTCCGCATTCTTAACCGCCGCTACTCGCACGCCCACGTTGAGCGCCTGCATCAGCAGAACGTGCAGAGTATCGAGACCAGCTCACTCCACCTGGGGCTGCTGGGTGATATGAAGCGCCTCAACTCGTTGTTCTGTGCGGTGGCCTACAGCGTGATGGAACAGCCGGATGAAGATGACCAGCGGGATGAGTATTAATCCCCGGCGTGTTTGAGCGTTAGCCCAAAACCCAATGCTTTCATGACCGCGAGCGTGGTTTTGAGCGTTGGGTTTCCTTTATCACTGAATGACCGATAAAGCTGCTCACGTGATAAACCGGTTTGCTGTGAAATGTTCGACATGCCTTTGGCTCGCGCGACAACACCAAGGGCTTTAGCGATATATGTCGAGTCGCCTGTTTCTAGTGCATCAGCGATAAACACGGCGATTTCCTCGTCATCCACCAACGCGTTGGCGGGATCGTAAGGTGTTAATTTATGCATGCTCATTCACTCCTGCCATTGGGATACATTGCTCAGCATTTTTGCCATCAGTATGTCTCTGGCCTGGCTGCTTTTGTCACCACCACATAACAGCACGATGATGTAATTGCCCTGGTCTTTAAAATAGATCCTGTAGCCCGGACCAAAGTGGATCCTTAGCTCACTTATACCTTCTCCCACGGGTTTAACGTCGCCCGCTAAGCCATTTGCCAACCGAAAGAGGCGGGAAGCGATAATGGTCTTCGCTCGTCGATCTTTTAAGTTTTGCTCCCAGCGTCGGAAGGATTCTGTCTGAACAATCTCCTTCATATTACTCCCTGTGATTTATAAACTACAAACACTTCTCCATGGAGAGTAAAACTAAAAGGCTTGAACACATGGGTAAATGACAGGATGCAAAATCCTGAAAGCGTCTCGCAAACTAAAAAACCCGTCTCAGTTACCGTCGGCTAATCTTTTTTTCCAGTCCATACCTAAGGTATATTTCGCCCTTCACAGGAGAAACTATGCTGCCAACTCAATCAACCCGATTAAACAAATACATTAGCGAGAGCGGGATCTGCTCACGTCGCGAAGCGGACCGTTACATTGAACAAGGTAATGTGTTCCTCAACGGCAAGCGCGCCACGATTGGTGACCAGGTGATGCCTGGCGACGTGGTTAAAGTGAATGGTCAGCTCATCGAACCGCGTGATGCCGAAGACCTGGTGTTTATCGCGTTGAACAAACCGGTTGGGATTGTCAGCACCACGGAAGACGGTGAGCGGGACAACATCGTTGATTTCGTGAACCACAGCAGCCGTATCTTCCCGATTGGCCGTCTGGATAAAGACTCTCAGGGGCTGATTTTCCTCACCAACCACGGCGATCTGGTCAACAAGATCCTGCGTGCCGGTAACGATCACGAAAAAGAGTACATTGTGACGGTGAATAAGCCGGTCACGGACGACTTTATTCGCGGCATGGGCGCCGGTGTGCCGATCCTCGGTACCGTCACGAAAAAGTGTAAGGTGAAGAAAGAAGCGCCGTTCGCGTTCCGCATTACCCTGGTGCAGGGCTTAAACCGCCAGATCCGCCGCATGTGCGAGTACTTCGGTTATGAAGTGACGAAGCTGGAGCGCACGCGCATCATGAACGTCAGCCTGTCCGGCATTCCGCTGGGCGAATGGCGCGACTTGACGGATGACGAACTGATCGAGTTGTTCAAGCTTATCGAGAATTCCTCGTCCGAAGCGAAGCCGAAGGCCAAAGCCAAACCGAAAACCCAGGCGATTAAACGTCCGGTCGTGAAGGCGCCGCAGGCGGAAGAGAAAGGACGCGGCAAACCGGGTAACGGGAAGCGATTTACCCAGCCGGGCCGTAAAAAGAAAGGGCGCTAGCTAGCGCCTTCCACGAGTAGAGGTATTGGCCGACCAGGAAAAGGTCGTTTCAGTATCCGGCTTATAAGCCTGCTGCTTTTTCAGCTTGCGGGCTTTTTTCGCCTCGGCGTCACGCTGCGCCATCAGTTTATCGATGTACTCTTTTTTAACCTGATTGGTTTCGGCGTTGGTCAGCGTACGGCCATGCGCGATGCGGGCGCGGTCGAGAAGCGTTTTCAGTTCGCGCTGCTCGGCTTCCGTCATGTCTTTCTGGGTCAAACGTGGTGTCGCCATTGCTGAAGCCTCCTGAGAGAGAGGCTTCAGTGTAAAACAAGCTGAGTCAATTAACCCTGTTTCACCGCATCTTTTTTCGTTTGTTCCTCAATCGGTTTGCCGGACCAGTAGCCCGCCAGCAGCGAGCCGGAGAGGTTGTGCCAGACAGAGAACAGCGCACCCGGCAGGGCCGCCAGCGGCGAGAAGTAGATTTTGCCGAGCGCCGCCGCCAGGCCGGAGTTCTGCATCCCTACCTCGATTGCCAGCGTGCGGCAGGTCGATTCGTCGAAGCCAAACAGTTTCCCGCCCCAGTAGCCGCCCAGCAGGCCAATGGTGTTATGCAGCACCACCGCAACGATCACCACAAAGCCCACGGAAGCTATATGCGAGGCGGAACCCGCCACCACGGCGCTGATGATCGCCAGAATACAGACCATCGAAAACGCGGGCAGGTACGGCTCAACGGCCTTCACCACGCGCGGGAACAGGTGGTGAATGACCAGCCCCAGCGCAATCGGGATTACTACAATCTGCAGAATGCTCAGCAGCATCCCCATCACGTCCACCTGAATATGCGCATCCACGTACAGGCGGGTTAACAGCGGCGTGGCAATCACGCCAACCAGCGTGGAGACGGACGAGATAGTGACGGAGAGCGCCACGTCGCCTTTCGCCAGATAGATCATGACGTTGGATGCCGTACCGCTGGCGACGCTGCCCACCAGCACCATCCCGGCGGAGAGGTCGGGCGGCATCTTAAAGACCATCGCCAGCAGCCACGCCGCGAGCGGCATCACCAGGTAGTGCAGGAATATTCCTGCCGCGACGGGCGCAGGGCGAGACAACACGCGCTTAAAATCGTCTACTTTCAGATGCACACCCATACCGAACATGATCAGCATCAGCAGCGTGGCGACCCACGGACCAATACCGGTGAACGTGGTGGGCGTGTAATACGCGAGTACGGAGAGCAGCAGCGCCCATAACGGGAACAGCCGCGTAATAGCGGATAACATAATGATTTCCTTGCGATGAATGTTGCGTGTGTTTGTTATAAAAAGCCGGGATCGAGCCCGGCTATAGTTATTGTTTATCGCGTAAGGAAGTAATATTCAAATGAATTATGACCGGATGCTTTCCCAGCTCAGACTAAAGCGAGCCAGATATTTGCGCAGTCGGTCGGCGTCGTTAGGATTGGCTTTTTTGAGCCGTGAAACGGCAAACAGCTCACGTCCGGCTTCAGACAACGATGCGCTGCGGCGACATACCTCCAGCACCGTTTCAAGTTGCCGCTGGTCAAAGAGGTCAATCTCCATGTCAGTTGCAGGCTGCGTCACGTCAGTTTGCCAGTCGGTCTGAAGACGTGAGATCTCCTCCAGCACCAGATCCTGAGTAATACGCCCTCGTTCCGCCAGCGTCGCCATGCGTGCGACGCTGGCGCTCAGTTCGCGAAAGTTGCCCCGCCACAGCGCTCTGCTGGAACAGGCAAAGGCCAGATAGCCTTCGCGTGCCTCTTTATCGAAGCGGATTTGCGTCTGGCTTTCGCGAGAGAAACGTTGAAGTTCGTAGTCGACATTCGGCGTAATGTCCTCTTTCCGTTGGGCAAGGCCGGGCAAGGCAAAGCTCCACATATTAATACGGGCATAGAGATCTTCACGAAAACGTCCTTCTGCCACCCACTGGCGCATATCACGGTGGGTACCGGCGATAAGTTGAAAATCGCTGTGAACTTCTTTATCGGAGCCAAACGGGAAAAAATTTTTTTCTTCAATGGCTTTGAGCAGCATCGCCTGTTCATCCAGGCCTAGTTCAGCAATCTCGTCGAGGAAAAGGACGCCGCCATCGGCTTCACGCAGCAGGCCGCTGCGCGCCGACAGTGCGCCGGTAAAGGCCCCTTTCACATGGCCGAACAGCGTGGACATGGCGTTATCACCGCGCAGGGTCGCGCAGTTGACGGAAACCAGCTTGCCGGAAACCTGATGGCGTGACTGCTTAAGCTGATAAATGCGGTTCGCGAGGAACGACTTGCCCGCGCCGGTGGGGCCGGTCAGCAGGATCGGGGCTGTTGAACGTAGCGCCACGCGTTCAATCTTGTCGATCAGACTGTTAAAGGTGGCGTTTCGCGTCTCAATGCCCGCTTTCAGAAATGAGATTGACTGTTGCTGCTCGCGCTGAAAACGGTTGGTAAGGGTCGTGTAGCGGCTTAAATCCAGGTCGATAATTGAGTAAGTTCCGGCTGCAGTCTCCTCAGCAGAGGCTTCTTTTCTGGCAGGGCCAGTCTGCAAAAGGCTGGCGGGAAGATAGCGGGCTTCCGTCAGCAGGAACCAGCAGATCTGCGCCACATGCGTGCCGGTGGTGATGTGGATGAAATACTCTTCGCGATCGGTATCAAAAGTGTACTGGGTGGCGAAATCGAGAAACGCGGCATAAACCTCTTCGAAATCCCACGGGTCTTCAATGGTTACCGTGCTGGGACGCACCTCGGTGTGGGGGGAAACCAGCACAATATCTTCCGCCAGTTGCTGAGCCATGCCGAGATCTCGCGGTTGATGTAGCAGCTCCAGCCTGTCGATCGGGAAATCCGGCTGTTGGCACAGCCCGACGGTCGGTCGCCATTTGCGAAAGCGATTAGCCCGCTTTCCCCGTTTATCCATCACGGTGCCAAGCACCCCGATCACCACCTTCCGCTTCTTCATATTTATCCAGAAAGATAATTGTCGATATAGCAGGATAAGAAATGTTGAGCCGAACGGCAATGCATGAAAAGCGTGATAAATAAAAAGCATTAATTATCAATAAAATAAAAAAATAAAACGGCGATTTTTGTTTTTGGCACGCTTCTGGCAATACAGATAACGTCACGACATTGAGCACACTTGGGGTTAAGGCCCCGTCGGCGCACCAGGAACGGCAAGGCTGTTTTCCGGGGGCGTTCCGTCAACCAATGACAGACAGAAGGGTTCGATTCCCGATTCATTCTCCCAATGAAAACTGGTTGTAAACATCAAAGTAAAAACGGGGATTGCGCAGTCAGCAATCCCAATGAAGGTCGCCGGTAATGGCGCCGGATCGCAGGCGAAAAGGCATTCCCCTGTGATTTCGTGCCTGCACCCGCGCCTGACTTTAAGGAATATAAAATGGCTAAAAAAATCACGATAAAAAAAGGTCAGTTAGGACTGGTAGCAAAAGCTGGCGATTATTACCGGGTACTGGAGGCGGGTGAACACCGTCTGGGTTGGTTCAATACTGACGACGTGCTGGTGGTGAGCCAGGATGGCAGCGAGGTGCCGGATGCGCTGGCGGATTATCTGCGCCGCTTTCAGCCTGACTGGGTGGTACGTTACTGCCTGGCGGTCGACCTTACTGCGGATGAAATCGGGGTGTTATCGAACAACGGCGTATTGCAGGAAATTGTGCCGCCTTCGACTCGTCGTCTGTACTGGCAGCAGGATGCGGCGTTGACCCTGCAAAGAATTGATACCCGCGACGTGCGGGTACCGGTGGACGTGATGAATGCTGCTCTGCAACCGCGTCGCAATGGCGCGCTAAAGGGGCGCGACGCGATGCTGGTCGTACAGGTACCTGCCTGGCACGTCGGGGTGGTGAAAATCGACGGAGAAATTCAGGCACTGTTACCGCCGGGACTGACGGCCTACTGGAAAATTAACCATCTGGTTGAGGCAGAGGTCGTGGATACGCGCCTTCAGGTGGTGGAAGTGAGCGGGCAGGAGATCCTGACGAAGGACAAAGTTAACCTGCGCCTGAACCTGGCGGCTAACTGGCGCTACAGCGACGTGCTGCAGGCCTGCGGACAGCTTACGAAACCGCTGGAACATTTGTACCGCGAACTCCAGTTCGCACTGCGTGAGGCGGTCGGCACCCGCACGCTCGATGAGTTACTGGAAGATAAGCAGATCATTGATGAGGTGGTCAGCAAACAGGTGCAAGGCCGCCTGTCATCCTTTGGAATGGAAATTGCGTCGCTTGGGGTAAAAGATATTGTTTTACCTGGTGATATGAAAACGATTTTATCCCGTCTGGTAGAGGCCGAAAAATCGGCCCAGGCGAATGTTATTCGCCGACGTGAAGAAACGGCGGCGACACGATCGCTGTTAAACACCGCAAAGGTGATGGAGAACAACCCGGTGGCGCTGCGTTTAAAAGAGCTGGAAACCCTGGAAAGGGTCGCGGAGCGTATCGACAAAATTTCAGTATTTGGTGGCCTGGACCAGGTATTACACGGCCTTGTTAACCTGAAAGGATAACGCAATGCAACAGAATGATTTTGAATTACTGACGGCGTCAAACGGCGCCCCGATCAAAATGTGGACTCACGGCGTTCCCGTGGAGCCAGAGGCACAGGCGCAGTTACTGAATACTGCAAAGATGCCGTTTATTTTCAAACACCTTGCGGTGATGCCCGACGTTCATCTCGGTAAAGGCTCAACCATCGGCAGCGTGATTCCGACCAAAGGGGCAATTATTCCTGCGGCGGTTGGCGTGGATATTGGCTGCGGGATGATTGCCGTTCGCACGTCGCTGGTGGCCGGTGATTTGCCGGATAATCTCAGCGGTTTACGAAGCGCCATTGAACAGGCAGTACCGCATGGGAGAACCAATACCCGTTCTCGACGGGATAAAGGCGCGTGGGAAACGCCACCGAAAGATGTGGACGATCGCTGGTGGGTGCTGGCCCCACGTTTTAAACAACTCACGGATAAATACCCGCAGTTGCTGAAAACCAACAACTACCAGCATCTGGGCACGCTGGGTACCGGAAACCACTTTATTGAAATTTGCCTCGATGAGCAGCAGCGCGTCTGGGTGATATTGCACAGCGGCTCGCGCGGCGTAGGAAACGCCATCGGTAATGTGTTTATCGCCCTGGCACAGCAGGATATGCAGCATCACCTGGGACATCTGCCGGATAAAAATCTGGCCTATTTTCAGGAGGGGAGTCGTCACTATGAGGACTACATCGAGGCGGTGGAGTGGGCGCAGGATTTTGCCCGCCACAATCGGGAAGTGATGATGTCGCGCGTGCTGGCGGCGCTCTCTCGCGAAGTGACAAAGCCCTTTATTACGCAGCAGGAGGCGGTTAACTGCCATCATAACTATGTGCAGAAAGAGCATCACTTTGGGGAAGAGGTACTGATCACGCGCAAAGGTGCGGTGTCGGCGCAGAAAGGGCAGATGGGGATTATTCCGGGCTCAATGGGCGCAAAGAGCTTCATCGTGCGTGGCCTCGGCAACGAGCAAAGCTTCTGTTCCTGCAGCCACGGCGCCGGGCGAGTGATGAGCCGAACGGCGGCAAAAAAACGCTATACCCTTAGCGACCATATTCAGGCGACCTCTCACGTAGAGTGTCGCAAAGACAATGAGGTGATCGATGAAACGCCGATGGCCTATAAAGACATTGATGCCGTGATGGCCGCGCAATCGTCGCTGGTGGAGATCGTTCACACCCTGCGTCAGGTAGTGTGTGTAAAAGGATAAAAAAATGAGCAACAACGATGTTGATAGCGCGATGCGCGCACGTGTCTGCGCGCAACTTCGCGCTATAGAGCAGCGCTATAACGTGCGCGTGCTCTACGCCTGTGAATCGGGCAGCCGGGGATGGGGATTTGCCTCACCGGATAGCGATTATGATGTGCGGTTTTTGTACGTTCACCGCCCAGAATGGTATCTGCGCGTCGAAGCCCAGCGGGATGTGATCGAGCTGCCGATAGATGATGAACTGGACGTTTGTGGCTGGGAATGGCGCAAGGCACTGGGCCTGCTGAAGGGGGCAAACCCGACGCTTATCGAGTGGCTGGATTCCCCCGTTGTTTATCAGGAGGATGAGACGGTAGTGGCCGAGTTGCGCGCGCTAATACCTGCGTGGTTTTCGCCATTGCGCGCCCGCTGGCATTACTACTCGATGGCCCGAAAAAACTTCCGTGGATATTTACAGGGGGAAACGGTTCGGCTGAAAAAGTACTTTTATGTTCTGCGACCTTTGCTGGCGGCGCGGTGGGTAGAAGCGGGGAAAGGCGTTCCACCGATGCGTTTTGCCGAACTGCTTGCCGGGAGCGAACTGTGTGCGCCGTTACGTGCGGAAATCGATGCATTGCTGGAAATAAAACAGCGCGCAGGTGAAGCGGAATATGGTCCTAAACGGCCCTTACTCCACGCTTTTTTGCAAAGTGAGCTGGTGAGAGGAGAAGTGCCGCCGGTACTACCCGACAGCAGAGAAGGAAATTTAAAAGATCTGGATTCGCTGCTGATGAGAACAGTAATGAAAAGCTAAAGAATGGCCCGGTAGTGAAAACGCCCGGGCCATTCTTGCGCTTATTCAAACAAATTCTGATGAAGTTTCTGCACCACCTGCTCGGCCTGATCGGCTGGCACCAGGAAGCAGAGGTTATAGCTGGACGCACCGTAGCAAATCATGCGGATGTTGAACGGGTCGAGCACGCCAAACACCTCTTTGCCCACGCCGCAGGCGCGCGACAGCTTGTTGCCGATGATGGCAACCAGCGCCAGGTCTTCTTCGACTTCCACGCGGCACAGCTCGGACAGCTCAATCAGCAGCGACTGCGTCAGCAGGGTATCGCCGGTTGAGGTAGAGCCGGTGGTGTCCAGCGTCAGCGCAATGCTCACTTCAGAGGTGGTGATCAGATCCACGGAGATATTGTGGCGTGCCAGAATGCCAAACACTTCCGCCAGGAAACCGCGGGAGTGCAGCATATTGTGGCTGTGGAGCGTCACCAGCGTCTGGCGACGGCGCAGGGCCAGGGCGCGGAACAGCGGCGGGTTTTCCGTTTTCTTGCAGACCAGCGTGCCGCCCGCTTTTGGATCTTTACTGGAGCCGACGAAGACCGGAATATCGCTGCGTACGGCAGGCAGCAGCGTGGCCGGGTGCAGCACTTTCGCGCCGAAGGTAGCCATTTCCGCCGCTTCTTCAAACGCGATCACATCAATACGTTTCGCCGCGGAAACAACGCGCGGGTCGGTGGTGTAAATGCCCGGAACGTCAGTCCAGATATCGACGCGCGTAGCATGCAGGGCCTCGCCCAGCAGCGCGGCGGTATAGTCGCTGCCGCCACGGCCAAGCGTGGTGGTGCGGCCCTTTGCTTCGCTGCCGATAAAGCCCTGAGTGATCACGATGCCGTCTGCCAGGCGCGGGGCCAGCTGCTGATTGGTCAGCTCCGCCAGCGCTTCAACGTCCGGCTCGGCGCGGCCAAAGCGGTCGCTGGTACGCATGATTTTGCGTACGTCAAACCACTGCGCCTGAACGTTACGCTCGCGCATGATTTCAACAAACAGCAGGGTGGACATCAGCTCACCGTGGCTGACCAGCTCATCGGTCAGGGCGGTGGAGGTGGCCAGCGAGGCGGCTTCTGCCAGCGTGGTGATGTTTTCCAGCAGGCGTTCCACTTCCTCGCGGATGACGTTCGGGTTCTGCAGACGCTCAAGGATGTCGAACTGAATTTTGCGCAGTGCATCCAGCTTTACGAAACGTTCTGTCGCTTCCAGTCCTTCAGACAGAGAAACCAGCAGGTTCGTCACGCCGGCGGATGCAGACAGCACCACCAGGCGGGTATTCGGATCGGCCAGCACCACATCGGCGCTGCGGTTCATGGCATCGTAATCGGCCACACTGGTGCCGCCAAACTTGGCGACCACAAAACTCGTCATAACAACCTCGTGTCAGGGAATGAATAAGCGACCATGGCACAAGAATGAAACGAAAACAGGTGCAGGCGCAAAATACGGCCCTATAAATAAAATGTGGGGGAGGTCCTGTCAATGCTGGGATTATGCGGATTTTTTATGGGGGGGTACCCCTGAGAAACAGGACTTATAACAGGGCCAGATTTTATGCTTCGTTTTAGGGCATTTTGACCAACATTTCTCCGCTCCAGGAGGGCGCTTCAGCAGCTATACTTTTCGGGTCTTTTCACCTGTGTTTGATGCAGGCCAGGGCAATGGCATAAAAACCATCACAATTTTTATTTGCAGGCGCTACAATCGACCGCAGTCACAATTCTCAAATCAGAAGAGTATTGCTAATGAAAAACATCAACCCAACGCAGACCGCTGCCTGGCAGGCACTCCAGAAACATTTTGATGAAATGAAAGACGTCACCATCGCGGACCTGTTCGCGAAAGATGCCGATCGTTTCAGCAAGTTCTCCGCGACCTTCGACGACCTGATGCTGGTGGATTTCTCTAAAAACCGCATTACCGAAGAGACGCTGGCAAAACTGCAGGATCTGGCGAAAGAGACCGAACTGGCGGACGCCATCAAATCCATGTTCTCCGGTGAGAAGATCAACCGCACCGAAGACCGTGCCGTGCTGCACGTAGCCCTGCGTAACCGTAGCAATACCCCAATCATCGTTGACGGCAAAGACGTCATGCCGGAAGTGAACGCGGTGCTGGAAAAGATGAAAACCTTCTCCGAAGCGATCATCTCCGGAAGCTGGAAAGGCTACACCGGCAAACCGATCACCGACGTGGTTAACATCGGTATCGGCGGTTCTGACCTCGGTCCGTTCATGGTGACCGAAGCGCTGCGTCCTTACAAAAACCACCTGAATATGCACTTTGTGTCTAACGTCGATGGTACCCACATCGCCGAAGTGCTGAAGAACGTGAACCCGGAAACCACCCTGTTTCTGGTTGCGTCGAAAACCTTCACCACTCAGGAAACCATGACCAACGCCCACAGCGCGCGCGACTGGTTCCTGAAAACCGCGGGCGACAACAAGCACGTGGCGAAACACTTCGCTGCGCTGTCCACCAACGGTAAAGCCGTCAGCGAGTTCGGTATCGACACCGCGAACATGTTCGAATTCTGGGACTGGGTCGGTGGCCGCTACTCTCTGTGGTCTGCAATCGGTCTGTCTATCATCCTGTCCGTGGGCTTCGACAACTTCGTTGAGCTGCTCTCCGGCGCGCACGCGATGGACAAACACTTCTCCACCACCGCACCAGAGAAAAACCTGCCGGTGCTGCTGGCGCTGATCGGTATCTGGTACAACAACTTCTTTGGCGCTGAAACCGAAGCGATCCTGCCGTATGACCAGTACATGCACCGCTTTGCTGCTTACTTCCAGCAGGGCAACATGGAATCCAACGGTAAATACGTGGACCGTAACGGCAACGCGGTGGATTACCAGACTGGCCCAATCATCTGGGGCGAGCCGGGCACTAACGGTCAGCACGCGTTCTATCAGCTGATTCACCAGGGCACCAAAATGGTACCGTGCGATTTCATCGCCCCGGCTATCACCCATAACCCGCTGTCCGACCACCATCCGAAGCTGCTGTCCAACTTCTTCGCCCAGACCGAAGCGCTGGCGTTCGGTAAATCCCGCGAGGTGGTTGAGCAGGAATACCGCGACCAGGGTAAAGATCCGGCAACGCTGGAGCACGTGGTGCCGTTCAAAGTGTTCGAAGGCAACCGTCCAACCAACTCCATCCTGCTGCGCGAAATCACGCCGTTCAGCCTTGGCGCGCTGATTGCCCTGTACGAGCACAAAATCTTCACGCAGGGCGCGATCCTGAACATCTTCACCTTTGACCAGTGGGGCGTTGAGCTGGGTAAACAGCTGGCAAACCGTATTCTGCCAGAGCTGGGTGACGATAACGCGATTACCAGCCATGACAGCTCGACCAATGGGTTGATCAACCGCTATAAAGCATGGCGTGCGTAATTAAAACGCCATGAAAACGTGCCGGCTTAATGCCGGCATTTTTTTATCAGATAATTCCTGATGTCTGTTAGTTAACGCAAATTCTGGTTCTGAGTTTAATCTGAAAAAGACGTTTAACCCGTTAATTGCTGCGGTTTATTTTAAGAAAATACGCAGATGAAAGTTAATAAATAGATATTATAAGTTGTTGTTTTATAGTTATTTAATATTTTTTCTCTTTGTCTTTCATTTCGATTTTATCCATTAGTCTGAAAACCCACCCTCTATTTCCCCTTACGGCAAACCCTCGGCATGAGTTGTGTATACTCGATTCCGCCTGAAATTCTTTTCGGGCAAATCTCCATTCATTCATTGAAGGGAAATTGTTATGAAGAAAGTACTGTATGGCATTTTTGCCATATCTGCGCTTGCGGCGACATCTGTCTATGCAGCTCCGGTTCAGGTCGGGGAAGCGGCAGGGTCGGCTGCGACGTCTGCGTCTGCGGGAAGTTCTACCGCAGCCAGCGCCAGCACCGTAAGTTCAGCCGTGGGTGTCGCGCTGGCGGCAACCGGTGGCGGTGATGGCTCCAACACCGGAACCACGACCACCACGACAACCAGCACCCAGTAATAGCGGGTGTTTTAATCATAACCACACTTCGGTGTGGTTATTTCGCCCCTTCGGAGAAGAGTCGTGAAGCGACCAGCAATCATTCTGATTTGCCTGCTGCTGCAGGCATGCTCGGCCACCACTAAAGGGCTGGGAAACTCACTGTGGGAAAGCCTGTTCGGCACACCGGGCGTGCATCTGACCGATGACGAGCTTCAGAACATGCCTTATGCCAGTCAGTACATGCAGCTTAACGATGGCCCGCAACTGTTTGTGGTGCTCGCTTTCGATGAAAACGGGCAGCAGAAATGGGTGACGCAGGATCAGGCCACCATCGTGACGCAGCATGGTCGTATCGTGAAAACCCTCTTGGGCGGCGATAACCTGCTGGAGGTGAATAATCTCGCTGACGATCCGCTGATCAAGCCGAACCAGATCGCCGACGGCGCGGGCTGGACGCGCACGATGGGCTGGACCGAACACAAACAGGTGCGTTACGCCACGGCACGCTCGACCTTCCGCTGGGACGGCACCGACAGCGTGAAGGTCGGCAGCGACGAAACGCAGGTTCGCGTGCTGGATGAAGAGGTCACCACCGACCAGGCCACCTGGCACAACCGCTTCTGGATCGACGAGGAAGGGCAGATCCGCCAGTCCTTACAGTATCTCGGTGCCGGATTCTTCCCGGTCAAAACCACCCTGATCAAGGCGGCGAAATCATGAAAACGCTCATCCACGCTGCGCTTATCGCCAGTTTTGCCGCGCCGCTGGCATGGTCCGCGGGAACGGTAAAGGTCTACACGCCGGACAGTGAAAAACCTAAAACCTTAACCCACGCCGAACGTCTGCTCGATCTCGTCGGACAGCCAAGGCTTGCCAACAGCTGGTGGCCAGGCGCGGTCATCGCTGAACGGCAGAAGACCGTGGAAGCGGAACAGCAGCACAAGGCGCTTCTTGCCAGGCTAACGGGACTCGCGGAACAGGAAGACGGCGACGACGCGGCGGCCATTAACAGCGTCCGTCAGCAGCTGCAGGCGCTGAAGGTGACGGGCCGACAGAACGTCAATCTTGACCCGGATGACGTGCGCGTCACGGAAAACGGCAACCCGACCCTGGAAGGGGACTATACGCTCTGGCTTCCGGCGAAGCCGACGACGGTGACCGTGATGGGGCTGATCGGCAGCCCGGGTAACAAGCCCTTTACTCCCGGCCGCGACGTGGCGAGCTACCTCGACGAGCAGAGTCTGCTGAGCGGTGCGGATAACAGCTACGCCTGGGTGGTTTACCCTGACGGCCACACGCAAAAAGCCCCCGTTGCTTACTGGAATAAACGCCATATCGAACCCATGCCGGGCAGCATTATTTTTGTCGGTTTTGCCGACCATTTCTGGACGAAGGCGTATGACGGGCTTAACGCCGATATCCTTCACTCCCTGATTCAGCGGATACCGGAATAATGAAAAGAACCTATCTCTACAGCATGCTGGCGCTCTGCGTGAGTGCCGCCTGCCATGCAGAAACGTATCCGGCACCCATTGGCCCGTCTCAGTCAGACTTCGGCGGCGTCGGTTTACTGCAAACGCCCACCGCGCGTATGGCGCGCGAAGGGGAAATTAGCCTTAACTACCGTGATAACGACCAGTATCGTTACTACTCGGCGTCGGTGCAGCTGTTCCCGTGGCTTGAAACCACGCTGCGCTATACCGACGTCCGGACGAAACAATACAGCAGCGTCGAGGCGTTCTCAGGCGATCAGACCTATAAAGATAAAGCCTTCGACGTCAAGCTGCGCCTGTGGGAAGAGAGCTACTGGATGCCGCAGGTCTCCGTGGGCGCCAAAGATATTGGCGGTACCGGCCTGTTTGATGCGGAATACATCGTGGCCAGCAAGGCCTGGGGGCCGTTCGACTTCTCGCTCGGTCTGGGATGGGGCTATCTCGGCACCAGCGGCAACGTGAAAAACCCGTTTTGCTCCTACAGCGATAAATACTGCTACCGCGATAACAGCTATCAGAAAGCGGGCTCCATCAACGGCGACCAGATGTTCCACGGCCCGGCCTCGCTGTTTGGCGGCGTGGAGTATCAGACGCCCTGGCAGCCATTGCGCCTGAAGCTGGAGTACGAGGGGAATGACTACTCACAGGACTTCGCCGGGAAGATTGAGCAGAAGAGCAAGTTTAACGTCGGCGCCATTTATCGCGTCACCGATTGGGCCGACGTTAACCTCAGCTACGAGCGCGGCAATACGGTGATGTTTGGCTTTACGCTGCGCACCAACTTCAACGACATGCGGCCGCACTACAACGACAACGCGCGGCCTGCATACCAGCCGGAGCCGCAGGATGCGATTCTGCAGCACTCCGTGGTGGCAAACCAGCTGACGCTGCTGAAATACAATGCCGGTCTGGCGGATCCAAAAATTCAGGTGAAAGGCGATACGCTTTACGTCACCGGCGAGCAGGTGAAATACCGCGACTCGCGGGAAGGGATCGAGCGCGCCAACCGGATCATCATGAACGATCTCCCGGACGGGATCCGTACGATCCGCGTGACGGAGAACCGTCTCAACCTGCCGCAGGTGACGACGGAAACGGACGTTGCCAGCCTGAAGCGCCATCTGGAAGGCGAACCGCTTGGGCATGAAACCGAGCTGGTGCAAAAACGCGTTGAGCCGATCGTGCCGGAGACCACCGAGCAGGGCTGGTATATCGACAAGTCGCGCTTCGATTTCCATATCGATCCGGTGTTGAACCAGTCCGTCGGCGGGCCGGAAAACTTCTACATGTATCAGCTGGGCGTCATGGCGACGGCGGATCTGTGGCTGACCGACCACCTGCTGACCACCGGCAGCCTGTTTGGCAACATCGCCAACAACTACGACAAGTTCAACTACACCAACCCGCCAAAAGACTCGACGCTGCCGCGCGTGCGTACCCGCGTGCGTGAGTACGTACAGAACGATGCTTACGTGAACAACCTGCAGGCCAACTACTTCCAGTACTTCGGTAACGGCTTCTACGGTCAGGTGTACGGCGGGTATCTGGAAACCATGTACGGCGGCGCGGGGGCAGAAGTGCTTTATCGTCCTGTCGACAGCAACTGGGCGTTTGGGATTGATGCCAACTACGTTAAACAGCGTGACTGGCGCAGCGCGCAGGACATGATGAAGTTCACCGACTACAGCGTTAAAACCGGTCACCTGACCGCGTACTGGACGCCGTCGTTCGCGCCTGACGTGCTGGTGAAAGCCAGCGTCGGCCAGTACCTGGCGGGCGATAAGGGCGGCACGCTGGATATCTCTAAACACTTCGACAGCGGCGTCGTGGTGGGTGGCTACGCCACCATTACCAACGTCTCGCCGGACGAATATGGGGAAGGGGACTTCACCAAAGGAGTTTACGTGTCGATTCCGCTGGATCTGTTCTCATCCGGTCCAACCCGTAGCCGCGCGGCCATCGGCTGGACGCCGCTGACGCGTGACGGCGGTCAACAGCTTGGACGTAAGTTCCAACTGTACGACATGACCAGCGATAAGAACATTAACTTCCGCTGATGCTTCACGCCGGGCGGCACTGCGTTTGCCCGGCCTACGGTTTTTGTAGGCCCGGTAAGCGCAGCGCCACCGGGCGAATGCGCCAAACATAAACAAAAAATATAGATCCCCGTCACATTTTTGCGTTATACAGAAACCTCGCCCTGGAGAATGAGGTGCTGTATGACATCCCTGACTCGCCCGCGCGTTGAGTTTATCTCAACTGTCCTCCAGACCGTGCTGAACCTCGGTCTGCTGAGCCTTGGCCTGATCCTGGTCGTCTTTTTGGGTAAGGAGACGGTGCATCTGGCGGATGTGCTGTTCGCCCCTGAACAAACCAGCAAATATGCGCTGGTGGAAGGCCTGGTGGTCTACTTTCTCTACTTTGAATTTATCGCCCTGATTGTGAAGTATTTTCAGTCCGGCTTTCACTTCCCGCTGCGTTATTTTGTCTACATTGGGATCACCGCGATTGTGCGGCTGATCATCGTCGATCATAAATCCCCGCTCGATGTGCTGATCTACTCGGCGGCGATCCTGCTGCTGGTGATCACCCTCTGGCTGTGTAACTCGAAGCGGCTGAAACGCGAATAAAAAAATGGCGGCCCGGAGGCCGCCTAACAACAGTCACAAGTTGGGTCAATACAATACGTCTAAAGTTGAGGGTTGCAGTGGCATAACAAAATGAAACTTAACCTTTCACACCGCCCGCCGTCAGGCCGTTCACCAGCCAGCGCTGCGCCAGCAGGAACACCACGGTAATCGGGATGGCAGAGAGTACGGCCGCCGCGGCAAAGTCGCCCCACAGGTAGTTTTGCGGGTTGAGGTATTGCTGCATCCCTACGGCCAGGGTGTAGCTGTTCACATCACGCAGTAACAGTGAGGCAACCGGTACTTCGGTGATCGCAGCGATAAACGACAGGATAAACACTACCGCCAGAATCGGCACCGACAGCGGCAGCAGCACCAGGCGGAACGCCTGCCATGGGGTCGCGCCATCCAGCGCAGCCGCTTCTTCCAGCGAACCGTCGATGGTTTCGAAATAGCCTTTAATGGTCCACACATGCAGTGCGATACCGCCAAGGTAGGCGAAGATCACGCCGCCGTGGGTGTTCAGACCGATAAACGGAATGTACTGGCCCAGGCGGTCAAACAGGGCATATAACGCCACCAGCGACAGCACCGCCGGGAACATCTGGAAAATCAGCATCCCTTTCAGCAGCGTCGCTTTGCCCGGGAAACGCATGCGGGCAAAGGCGTAAGCGCAGGTGGTGGACAGCGCCACGATACCAATGGCGGTAATACCTGCGATTTTCACCGAGTTCCACAGCCACAGCAGCACCGGGAACGGCGGCGGCGTGACGCGGCCATCCGCGTGTTCCACGCTGAAGCCCAGCGCGAGCTTCCAGTGCTCCCAGGAGATTTCGTCCGGGATCAGGCTCCCGGTGGCGAAGTTACCCGAACGCAGGGAGATGGCGATAACCATCAGCAGCGGGAACATGATCGCCGCGATAAAAATCAGCAGGCCCAGGTGCGTCGCCAGGAGGCGCAGTTTCTGAGATTTGGGTTGTACCATAGCCATGTTCAGTGCCCTCCTTAGTCAAATTTCATACGCGTGGCTTTCAGGTTCACAATCGCCAGGGCGCCCACCAGCAGGAAGATCAGGGTGGCAATCGCTGCCGCCAGACCGAAGTCCTGACCGCCGCCGCCTTCGAAGGCGATACGGTAGGTGTAGCTCACGAGCAGGTCGGTATAGCCTGCCGGCGTGGTGGTGCCAAGACGGTCCGGGCCGCCGTTGGTCAACAGCTGAATCAGCACGAAGTTGTTAAAGTTAAAGGCGAAGCTGGCAATCATCAGCGGGGTGAGCGGCTTGATGAGCAGCGGCAGCGTAATCTTAAAGAAGTTCTGGAACGGACCCGCGCCGTCCATCGCCGAAGCTTCGTACAAGTCATCCGGGATGGCCTTCAGCAGCCCCATGCACAGGATCATCATGTACGGATAGCCCAGCCAGGTGTTCACGATGATGATCATCGAGCGGGCGGTGGTCGGGTCGCTGAACCAGGCCGGTTTGATGCCGAACAGCGCGCTCAGCATCATGTTGATTTCACCGAAGCTCTGGTTAAACAGCCCTTTGAAAATCAGAATCGAGATAAACGACGGTACGGCATACGGCAGAATCAGCAGCACGCGGTAAATCGCTTTGCCCTTCAGGGATTCCCACTGGACCAGACAGGCCAG
The DNA here is from genome assembly GCF_019584165.1 of Enterobacter sp. EC_64. Classification (NCBI taxonomy): domain Bacteria; kingdom Pseudomonadati; phylum Pseudomonadota; class Gammaproteobacteria; order Enterobacterales; family Enterobacteriaceae; genus Enterobacter; species Enterobacter sp. EC_64. Next base: position 111,647 of record NZ_VDAS01000012.1, on the reverse strand, counting down.
CACCATACCCACGGCCACGGTCAGGATCACGGTCAGTACGGAGAAGACCACCGTCCAGACGAAGATGGCGAAGAACGGTTTCTGAATGCCTTCGTCGGTAAATACGCGGGTAAAGTTGTCCCAGCCGATGGTGACGGTGTAGCCCGGGCTGAGTTTGTCATCACCCCATTTGCCGTCGGCAGTAATGGATTGATAGAAACCAATGTCGTTATTCGGACGGTACTTCACGCCGCTCTGGTTGTTGGTCAGCGTGCCGTCATCCGCCAGGGTATAGAGCGGTTGGGTGCCGGAGAACTGGCGCAGCGAGCTCATGATCACTTTGCTGTCGTCTGGCAGCACGGCGGTGAGCTGGGTCAGCGCCTGACGGTTTTGGGTAATGACGCGCAGGTTGGCACGTTCACCTTCCGGCAGAGCCTGGGCCTCTTTTAAGGTCAGCTTCTGCTCGCCGCCAAATTTGAAGGCGTCAGAGACATAGTATTTCCCGCTTGCTTCGTCAGTAAGCGCTAACTTCCATTCGTTGCCTGCGGGATACAGGCCGAAGTTAAAGGTCTTGCCTGCCTGGTATGAGCGGTCCAGCAGGACCTGCTGCGCGCGTTCCTGCGCAAGCTGGTTGGTGCTGCTGTAGTTGGTAAACGCAATGGCGACGGTACAAATCAACGGGAACAGGACAAACAGCCCCATCCCGGCCACGCCCGGGTAGACATAGCGCCAGGCATAGGCTTTACGGTTGGCGAAAATATACAGGCCAGCAGAGCTTAAAATCAGCGTCATGATGGCGAACAGATATTCCCCTTGTACGTACATTAAAACAACAAGGTAACCCACCAGCAGGCACAGCAGACCGATCGCTGACCACTTCAGCGCGTCGCTTTGCCACCAGCGTTTCTTTTTAATGACATCCATGGGGTTCTTCCTCTACAACGGTGGAATCTTATCGTCAGGTGGCGCTGCGCTTACCTGACCTACGGATCGTGCCGTAGTCGTAGGGCGGGTAAGCGCACGCGCTACCCGCCGTTTTTCAGACTTACTTAGTAATACGACCCTGAGCATCTTTCAGTGCGGCATCGACAGTCTGACGACCGCTTGCAGCGTTGATAACCGCGGTACGGGTGGCGTACCAGAATGCGGCCATCTGTGGGATGTTCGGCATGATTTCGCCTTTCTGGGCGTTATCCATGGTGGCCGCGATACGTGGGTCTTTCGCCAGCTGATCCTGGAAGGATTTCAGCGCAACGGCACCCAGCGGTTTGTCCTTGTTCACCTCATCCAGACCCTGATCGGTCAGCAGGTAGTTTTCCAGGAACTCTTTCGCCAGCTCTTTGTTCGGGCTGGCGGCGTTGATGCCTGCGCTCAGCACGCCAACGAACGGTTTAGACGGCTTGCCTTTGAAGGTTGGCAGCAGCGTCACGCCGTAATTGACTTTGCTCTTGTCGATGTTGGTCCAGGCCCACGGACCGTTGATGGTCATCGCGGTTTCGCCTTTGTTGAACGCCGCTTCCGCGATGGAGTAATCGGTATCCGCGTTCATGTGTTTGTTCTTGATCAGGTCGACCAGGAAGGTCAGGCCCGCTTTCGCGCCCGCGCTGTCGACGCCCACGTCTTTCACGTCGTATTTGCCGTTTTCAAACTTGAACGCGTAACCGCCGTCGGCAGCAATCAGCGGCCAGGTGAAGTACGGCTCTTGCAGGTTGAACATCAGGGCAGATTTACCTTTCGCCTTCAGCTCTTTATCCAGTTTCGGGATCTCTTCCCAGGTTTTCGGTGGGTTAGGGACCAGGTCTTTGTTGTAAATCAGAGACAGGGCTTCAACCGCGACAGGGTAAGCGATCAGCTTGCCGTTATAGCGAACGGCGTCCCAGGTGAACGGGAACAGTTTGTCCTGGAAAGCTTTGTCCGGGGTGACTTCAGCCAGCAGGCCAGACTGTGCGTAACCGCCAAAACGGTCATGCGCCCAGAAGATGATGTCCGGGCCGTCGCCGGTTGCCGCAACCTGCGGGAATTTCTCTTCCAGTTTGTCCGGGTGCTCTACGGTCACTTTGATGCCGGTGTCTTTCTCGAATTTTTTGCCCACTTCGGCCAGGCCGTTATAGCCCTTGTCGCCGTTAATCCAGATAACCAGCTTGCCTTCTTCAATTTTGGCGAGCGCCGGTGCGGAAATCATCATTGCTGCAAGGGCGGACAATGCGAAAACGCGTGCGCCAGTCTTGATATTCATATCTGCCATCCTTTTTGGTGATGTCTCGTGGTATGACTTCAGTGGTTCAACGTGACTCAGTCTCCTTATTTGACATCCTCTTTCCATCCTCCCAACCCCTACGCCCCACCCCCCGTTTGTGTGATCTCCGTTGCATAAATTTAAGTTATGAGTGCTGGCGCACATAAAAACGCACTGAATTTTGCAGGCGGCTTCACGAATTTTGCCTCAGCCCGCCTACGCCGGTCGCAGAGCCTGCTCTCTCATCCTCCCGCCTCCTCCCCCATAAAAAAGCCGGGGGGTGGAGGATTCGTGAAAGTAATGGATCCCCCATAGTCACCTTATCTTGAATGTTTCTGTCGGTGACAGGTTGTAACGAAGGGAGAAGGGCATGGCGAGCGTACAGCTGCGTAATGTAACGAAAGCCTGGGGTGACGTTGTGGTGTCGAAAGACATCAATCTGGACATCCACGAAGGTGAATTCGTGGTATTTGTCGGCCCATCAGGCTGCGGTAAATCAACCCTGCTGCGTATGATTGCCGGTCTTGAAACCATCACCAGCGGCGACCTGCTGATCGGTGATACCCGAATGAATGACATCCCGCCTGCCGAACGTGGCGTAGGCATGGTGTTCCAGTCTTATGCACTCTATCCCCATCTTTCCGTCGCCGAGAACATGTCCTTTGGTTTGAAGCTGGCCGGCGCGAAGAAAGAGGTGATTAACCAGCGCGTGACGCAGGTGGCGGAAGTATTACAGCTGGCGCACCTGCTGGAGCGTAAACCGAAAGCGCTTTCCGGCGGTCAGCGTCAGCGTGTGGCGATTGGCCGTACCCTGGTCGCCGAGCCGCGCGTCTTCCTGCTCGACGAACCGCTTTCCAACCTGGATGCCGCCCTGCGCGTCCAGATGCGTATCGAAATCTCCCGTCTGCACAAGCGTCTTGGCCGCACGATGATTTACGTCACCCACGATCAGGTCGAAGCGATGACCCTCGCCGACAAAATCGTGGTGCTGGATGCCGGTCGCGTGGCGCAGGTGGGCAAACCGCTGGAGCTGTATCACTACCCGGCAGACCGCTTTGTTGCGGGCTTCATTGGCTCGCCAAAGATGAACTTCCTGCCCGTCAAAGTGACCGCGACAGCCATTGAACAGGTACAGGTGGAGCTGCCAAACCGCCAGCAGGTCTGGCTGCCGGTCGACAGCGCCAACGTACAGGTGGGGGCAAACATGTCCCTCGGTATTCGTCCTGAGCATTTACTGCCGAGCCACATTGCCGATGTGACGCTGGAAGGTGAGGTTCAGGTCGTCGAACAGCTTGGTCACGAAACACAGATTCATATCCAGATCCCCGCCATCCGTCAGAACCTGGTCTACCGCCAGAACGACGTGGTGTTGGTAGAAGAGGGTGCCACATTCGCTATCGGCTTGCCGCCAGAGCGCTGCCATCTGTTCCGTGAGGATGGCACTGCATGTCGTCGGTTGCACAAAGAGCCAGGCGTTTAAGCAATCCCAAAAGAAGACACGAAACCGACAGGTGAAGTGTTCAAAGAAAAGCAATGATCTCAGGAGATAGAATGATGATTACTCTGCGCAAACTTCCTCTGGCAGTTGCCGTCGCAGCGGGCGTAATGTCTGCTCAGGCACTGGCCGTGGATTTCCATGGTTATGCTCGTTCCGGTATCGGCTGGACGGGTAGTGGCGGCGAACAGCAGTGCTTCCAGGCAACCGGTGCCCAAAGTAAATACCGTCTGGGTAACGAATGTGAAACCTATGCGGAACTGAAGCTGGGCCAGGAAGTGTGGAAAGAAGGCGACAAGAGCTTCTACTTCGACACCAACGTAGCGTACTCCGTGGCGCAACAGAACGACTGGGAAGCTACCGACCCGGCGTTCCGTGAAGCCAACGTGCAGGGTAAAAACCTGATTGAGTGGCTGCCAGGTTCCACCATCTGGGCCGGTAAGCGCTTCTATCAGCGTCATGACGTTCACATGATCGACTTCTACTACTGGGATATTTCAGGTCCTGGTGCCGGTATCGAAAACGTCGATCTGGGCTTCGGTAAACTGTCTCTGGCAGCGACCCGTTCTCAGGAAGCAGGTGGCTCATACATCTTCACCAGCAACGATATCTATCATGACTTCAAAGACACCGCTAACGACGTCTTCGATGTGCGTTTAGCGCAGATGGAAATCAACCCGGGCGGCACGCTGGAGTTGGGTGTTGACTATGGCCGAGCTAACAAAACTGACGGTTACAGCTTCGCTGACGGCGCATCTAAAGATGGCTGGATGTTCACCGCTGAACATACCCAGAGCATGCTGAAAGGCTACAACAAGTTTGTTGTCCAGTACGCTACCGATGCAATGACCACTCAGGGCAAAGGTATTCCGCAGGGTTCCTTCACCGGCAACAACTATGACAAAGACGCTGAAATTGGTGTTGTAAATAACAAGATTAACAACAACGGTTCCCTGGTTCGTATTCTCGACCACGGTGCGATCTCTCTGGGTGACAGCTGGGATCTGATGTACGTCGGTATGTATCAGGATATCGATCGTGACGACAACAACGGTACGACCTGGTACACCGTGGGTGTGCGCCCAATGTATAAATGGACGCCAATCATGAGTACCTTGCTTGAAGTTGGCTACGACAACGTTAAGTCGCAGAAAACTGACGATACCAACAACCAGTACAAAATTACCCTTGCACAGCAATGGCAGGCCGGTAACAGCATCTGGTCCCGTCCAGCGATCCGTGTCTTCGCAACTTACGCGAAGTGGGATGAGAAATGGGGTTATGACAACGGCATTGCAAAAAGCGATACCAAAGCCACAACCTACAGCCGTGGTGACAACGATGAGTGGTCCTTCGGCGCCCAGATGGAAATCTGGTGGTAATCCCGTCTTAATCTGACGTAATGACCAAACTGAGGGGCGCAAGCCCCTCAATCCTTGGGACGGCGCGCTATTGCCTGGCTACCGCTGACCTGTGCATTTTGAGGTGATAACAATGAAAATGAACAAAACTCTCCTTGCCCTTTGTTTATCCGCAGGGTTGCTGGCGAGCGCGCCTGCTGTAACGCTCGCTAATGTGAATTTCGTTCCGCAAAACACAACATCCGCGCCGGCCATTCCGGCAGCTGCGTTGCAACAGCTGGTCTGGACGCCTGTCGATCAATCTAAAGCCCAAACGACCCAGCTCTCGACGGGTGGGCAACCGCTTAATGTTCCGGGTATTAGTGGTCCAGTGGTCGCGTACAGCGTGCCCGCTAACATTGGCGAACTGACGTTAACGCTCTCCAGTGAAGTCAATAAACAGACCAGCGTCTTTGCGCCGAACGTGCTGATTCTTGACCAGAACATGACGCCTTCTGCGTTCTTCCCGAGCGAATATTTTACCTATCAGGAACCGGGTGTCATGAGCGCCGATCGCCTGGAAGGGGTAATGCGCCTGACGCCTGCGCTGGGTCAGCAGAAAATTTATGTACTCGTCTTCACCACGGAAAAAGATTTGCAGCAAACCACCACGCTGCTTGATCCCGCTAAGGCCTATGCCAAAGGCGTAGGTAACGCCGCACCGGATATCCCGGATCCGATCGCCCGCCACACCACTGACGGCCTTGTGAAGCTGAAAGTGTCGACCAGCAGTGCGTCCAGCGTCCTGGTCGGCCCGCTGTTTGGCTCCTCCGGTACCGGCCCTGTCACCGTAGGTAATACCGCTGCGCCTGCCTATACCGCACCCGCTGCCACGGCAGCCGCACCGGTAGCGACCGCAGCGCCGGCCCCGGCGAAGAAAGCGGAGCCGGTACTGAACGACACCGAAGAATACTTCAACAATGCCATCAAGCAGGCAGTGAAGCGCGGCGATGTCGATAAAGCGCTGAAGCTGCTTGATGAAGCCGAACGTTTAGGTTCAACCACTGCCCGTTCCACCTTTATCAGCAGTGTAAAAGGCAAGGGGTAACCGTTTCCCCACAATGCTGATTTGTTAGTCGTTTGGTGCGCCTGAGTGGGCGCACTTTTTTTCGTCTCCGCCGGGCTGTTGCACTCTTGTTGCGATCGTGATCGTTAAATAACGTTTGGCCCCCCTCAATCCGCGTTTCTGCGATACAATGCCTGTACGTTATGTATCGGAGAGTCTGGCATGTCACACCCTGCGCTAACGCAACTGCGTGCGCTGCGCTATTTCGACCAAATACCTGCGCTTGATCCGCAGCAGCTGGACTGGCTGTTGCTGGAAGATTCCATGACAATACGTTTTGAGCAGCAGGGAAAAACGGTCACGGTGACCCTGATTCAGGAAGGGTTTGTCTCCGGCGATGAGATCGCCAACGAGCTGCCGCTGCTGCCGCACGAGCCACGTTACTGGCTGCGTGAAATTTTACTCTGCGCTGACGGCGAGCCGTGGCTTGCCGGACGGACGGTGGTGCCCGAGTCCACCCTTTCCGGGCCCGAGCTGGCGCTGCAGCGTCTGGGGAAAACGCCGCTGGGGCGTTACCTCTTCACCTCGTCAGAACTTACCCGGGATTTTATTGAAATTGGTCGTGATGCCGAACTGTGGGGGCGTCGTTCCCGCCTTCGCCTGAGCGGTAAACCGTTAATTCTGACGGAGCTTTTTTTACCGGCATCACCGTTGTACTAAGAGGAAGAAAAAATGGAGTGGAGCCTGACGCAGAATAAGCTGTTGGCGTATCACCGCTTAATGCGTACCGATAAACCGATTGGCGCGTTACTGCTGCTGTGGCCGACCTTATGGGCGTTGTGGGTCGCCACGCCGGGCGTGCCGCCGCTGTGGATCCTGGGCGTGTTTGTTGCTGGCGTCTGGCTGATGCGCGCAGCGGGCTGCGTGGTCAATGATTATGCCGATCGTAAATTCGACGGCCATGTAAAGCGGACTGCCGGTCGTCCGTTACCCAGCGGGCAGGTGACCGGGAAAGAAGCTCGCGTGCTGTTTGCTGTTCTGGTGCTGCTCTCTTTCCTGCTGGTGTTAACCCTGAACACCATGACCATACTGCTTTCCGTTGCGGCGCTGGCACTGGCCTGGGTTTATCCGTTTATGAAGCGCTATACCCACCTGCCTCAGGTGGTGCTGGGCGCAGCGTTTGGCTGGTCGATTCCAATGGCGTTTGCGGCAGTTAGTGAGTCCTTACCGCTCAGCTGCTGGCTGATGTTCCTGGCGAACATACTTTGGGCCGTGGCTTACGACACGCAATACGCGATGGTTGACCGCGACGATGACCTGAAAATTGGCATCAAATCCACCGCCATCCTCTTTGGCCGTCAGGACAAGCTGATTATCGGGATTCTGCAGGTCGCCGTGCTGGCGCTGATGGTGGCGATTGGCCGCCTGAACGGGCTGAACTGGGCGTTTTACTGGTCCGTGCTGGTGGCGGGGCTGCTGTTTGCCTACCAGCAAAAGCTGATTGCGAAGCGCGAACGCGACGCCTGCTTCAAGGCGTTTATGAACAATAACTACGTCGGTCTGGTGCTGTTTTTAGGGCTGGCGATGAGCTACTTCTTATAAAAAAAAGCCGGGTGGCGGCTTCGCCTTACCCGGCCTACGTTTTAGCAGGATATGTAGGCCCGGTAAGCGTCAGCGCCACCGGGCGTTTTTTTACCGGCGACGCAGCAGCCGCAGCGCGTTCGCCGTCACCAGCACCGTCGCGCCGGTATCCGCCAGCACCGCCAGCCACAGTCCGGTCATGCCGAGCAGGGTGGTCACCAGGAAAATCCCCTTCAGCCCCAGCGCGATGCCGATGTTCTGGCGTATGTTGGCACGCGTCGCCCGCGCAAGATCGATCATCTGCGCCAGTCCGGTCAGGCGGTTGTGGGTCAGCGCCGCGTCCGCCGTCTCTAGCGCCACGTCGGTGCCGCTGCCCATCGCAATGCCGATGGTGGACGCCTTCATCGCCGGGGCATCGTTAATCCCGTCTCCGACCATCGCCAGCGGGGCGTGCGCGTTCAGCTCCGTTACCGCGCTGACCTTATCCGCCGGCAGTAATCCGGCCTTAAACGCCAGCCCCAGCTCACCGGCAATCGTTGCCGCCGCGCGCGGGTTATCGCCGGTGAGAATTACGCCCTGCACGCCCAGCTGATGCAGCGCCGCCACGGCCTCTTTTGCGTCATCGCGCAGGGTGTCGCGCAGCGCCAGCATCCCTTTTGCGACGCCGTCCTGCATAACGGTCACGACAGTTTGTCCGGTCTGTTCTAACGCCTCCACCTCTGGAGTAGAAGACTTGCCCGCCGCGACAATCAGAACTTTTTTACCGTCAACGGTGGCCTCAATCCCTGTCCCGACCAGCGCCCGCTGAGCGGTTGCCGGTGGGATATTCAGCTCGCGCGACTGCGCTTCTCGCACAATCGCCAGCGCCAGCGGGTGAGTGGAACCCTGCTCAACGGCGGCGGCCAGGATCAGCAGTTCGTCTTCACTGATTTCCTGCGGATACACACCGGTCACCTGCGGCTTGCCGATGGTTAACGTACCGGTTTTATCGAAGGCGATATGCTGCACCTGACTCAGCTGCTCCAGCGCCGCGCCGCCCTTAATCAGCGCCCCGCGACGTGCCGCAGCCGCCAGCCCGGAGGTAATGGCCGCCGGGGTGGAAATCACCAGCGCGCACGGGCAGCCGATCAGCAATAGCGTCAGCCCTTTATAAATCCAGCCCTCCCACGGCGCGCCAAAGAACAGCGGTGGGACGACGGTGACCAGCAGGGCAACCAGCATAATGGCGGGCGTGTAGATGCGGCTGAAGCGGTCGATAAAGCGTTCGACCGGCGCGCGGCGCTCTTCGGCCTCTTCAATCAGCTTCAGGATGCGGTCGATGGCGCTGTCACCCGGCTCGGAAAGCACGGTGAGCTGCACCAGACGGTCGACGCTGGTGGCGCCAGCAGGCACTTTTTCACCTGCGGCACGTTCAACCGGAATGGACTCACCGGTCAGGGCACTTTCATCAAAGCTCGCGGTGGCGGTAAGCAGCGCGCCGTCGGCAGGCAGGCGTCCGCCTGCCGCGACTTCTATCACGTCGCCCGGACGCAGGGTCGTGATGGCGACCGTTTCACGCGTGCCGTTTACTACGCGCGTGGCGGTTTCCGGCTTAAGCGCCATCAGCGCGCTGACCCCTTTACGCGCCCGGCTCGCCGCCCAGCCCTCAAGACGTTCACCGATTAAGAACAGCAGCAATACCATCGCCGCTTCTGCCGTCGCGCCAATAAACAGCGCGCCGATGGCCGCCACGCTCATCAGCGTTTCAATGGCGAACCAGCTGCCGCTTTTCATCAGACGCAGCGCCTGGCGGGCAATCGGGAACAGCCCGACCAGCGTGGTGGCGATAAACGCCAGGTTGCCGAACGGATGGTTGATCTGTTCCAGCCCCCAGCTCAGGGCCATCATGATGATCAGGGTAATGAGCGGCAGGTTTTCTTTCAGTGAAGAGGTTTTTTCCGCGGGCGCGGCTTCACTACGCAGGCTGTAACCCGCCTTGCTTACCGCGTCTTCAACCTGTTTGCTGACGTCGTTATCGGCGCTAACCAGCAGCTTTTCGGTGGCGAACAGCACCTGAACGTGGCTGACGCCCGGCACCTGTTTCACCGCATTTTCCACTTTGCGGGCGCAGGCAGCGCAGTCCATGCCGTTAACGACCCAGCTGTAGCGGTTGCCGCTTTCAGGAAGCGTTTGAGTTTGCGTTTCGCACGCGCCTTCGCAGCAGCAGTCGTCTTTCGACGGAACGGGACTGAGCTTAAGCGCCGAGAATTGAGGGACTTTTTTGGGTGTTTCTGGAGTCGACATGGCAGTCTCCGGCAATGATAATTTTCTCATTAACCGCAGCATACACTCTGGAGTCGACTCCAGAGTCAAGCGTTATTTAGATATACAGCGAACGCACAATCAGGAAGTGCCCGGCAAAGTAGCAGGCGGCGGCAATCGCGTTATCCGCCCGGAAACGGCGGCGATAGTGGCTGCCCAGCCACACGATATTCCCAATCAGCAGCAGCGCGGCCCCGAAGAACGCGGACATCGCCGGAGCGGTCGGACGGAAGAACCACAGTTCACCTGCCAGCCATACCATCACCAGCGTCATGGCGATAAACGTGCAGATCGGCAACCGCATCTCTTCCAGACGCGACCAGATCACCGCGATCAGCAGGGCACCAATCACCAGCAGGACCAGCGGCAGCGGCCAGAAGAAAGAGAGCGTCATCTGGCTGGCGAAGTAAATGGTATACAGCAGATGCGACAGGAAAAATGCCCCTACGGCATACAGCAGGCGCTGGCGCGGCAGCAGGGTTAAGGCATCGCCAATCAGAGAGGCGCACAGCCCGGCGAGGACCAGATAGCTGACGGCATTAAACATCGGTGCTTGCCAGGCCAGCAGCAGGAGCAGCAACAGCGTGACGGGTTTAAACAGCCAGCGCTGCCAGGTGGGACCACGGTACGACGCATCTACATAAAGCCATGCGGAAAAACAGACAGCGATAAATGACCAAAGCATATTAACTCCCTGTATCTGTTAAGTCTGAATAATCAGTTTCTGATCCAGTGTAGTGACGCGGGCGGGCGTTTGGCAATGCCGGGGAAGGCAGGGTATCCTGAATTCCGCATAATCTGATGGGATAGTTGAATGAGCAAGATGCCGCTGTTTTTCATTATCGTGGTGGCGATTATCGTCATTGCCGCCTCGTTCCGCTTCGTGCAGCAGCGCCGCGAGAAGGCGGATAACGATGCCGCGCCGCTGATGCAAAAGCGCGTGGTGGTGACGAACAAACGCGAAAAGCCGCTCAATGACCGCCGCTCGCGCCAGCAGCAGGTGACGCCTGCGGGCACAACAATGCGTTATGAAGCGAGCTTTAAGCCGGAAACGGGCGGCCTGGAGATGACCTTCCGCCTGGAGGCGCAGCAGTACCACCAGCTGACGGTGGGGGAAAAAGGAACGCTGAGTTACAAAGGATCGCGGTTTGAGGGGTTTGTTCCGGAGTTGTAACGCCGGGCGGCACTGCGTTTGCCCGGCCTACGTGGTTTCGTAGGCCCGGTAAGCGAAGCGCCACCGGGCGACTAAACGCACCTTACTTCTTCACCTGCGCCTTAAACTTCTTCATCCACACCAGCAGCTCAAACACGCCGAAAATAAACACGCGCAGCTGCTGCCAGCCCGTCATCTGCGGGCCGTCTTTCGGCAGACCGTTTTTCAGCATCACCATCTGCAGGGCGTGCATGAACGAGGTGAAAATCAGCGCGACGTTAACAAAAATATTCATCGGGCGCGGGAACGGGTGCACCAGGTTGAGCAGCAAAAACGCCCAGACGCCCAGCATCAGCAGACGTCCCAGATTAATCAGTACCGGCATCGGATCCTCCTTGTGCCTGACGGTGATACAGACGATAAGCAACCTGACCTGCCACTTTTTCACGGTGCAGATCCCAGTGAGCGGGAACCGGCGGCAAACCGTTTTCCACTTCGCTTTCCACGTAAATCAATGCGTCATCCGCCAGCCAGCCGTTTTGCTCCAGCAGGGATAACGTCTCTTCCAGCAGCCCCTTGCGGAACGGCGGGTCGACAAACACCACGGTGTGCGGCGTGCCCTTTTGCGCGAGGAAGCTCAGCGTGTTGGTGTTCACCACTTTCGCGTTGCTCGCTTTCAGCGTCGCCAGATTTTGCTGCAGCGTCTGCGCCACGCCGCGCTCCATCTCCAGCAGCGTGGCGCTGGCAGCATAGCGCGACAGCGCTTCCAGCCCGAGCGCGCCGCTACCGGCGAAGCAGTCCAGGCAGCGGGCGTCTACCATTGACGGGGCCAGCCAGTTAAACAGCGTCTCGCGCACGCGGTCGGTAGTAGGGCGTAAACCGGGGCTGTCCGGCACCGGTAATTTCCGGCCTCGCCACTGACCGCCGATAATACGAATTTGACCGGCCGGGGCGCGGTTGGGTTTCTTCATCTCAGGAAAGCTCTGTTAACAATTGGCCTGCGATTGCGGGCGGTGATGTCAATTAAGTAAAGTGTTAGACTATTTCATCATTTTTTTAGCTTCCATGTATATAGCGCCGCGAGGAGTGTAGTCGCAGATGGCAAAACAAAAAAAACGTGGCTTCTTTTCCTGGCTGGGCTTCGGTGAAAAAGAGCAAGAAACAGAACAGAAAACCGAAGAGCAACAAGCCGTTGAAGAGCCATCGCAGCCTGAAACGCCAGTAGAAACCGCCGCGGTTGTCGATGCGGAAGAAACGGCGCACAGCAAAGAAGAGGTTGAAACCTTTGCTGAAGAGGTGGTTGAGGTCACTGAACAGGTTCAGGAGAGCGAGAAGCCAGAACCGGTTGTCGTAGAAGCCGCTATCGAAGCGCCACAGGCTGCTATCGAACACGAAGAGCTTCCGCTGCCGGAAGAGGTCAAAGACGAAGCGGTGTCTGCCGAAGAGTGGCAGGCCGAAGCGGAAACCGTTGAAATCGTTGAGGCGGTGGAAGAAGAAGCGGCGCTCGAGCCGGAGCTGACCGACGAAGAGCTGGAAGCCCAGGCGCTGGCGGCGGAAGCGGCTGAAGAAGCGGTCATCGTTGTGCCCGTAGAAGAGCAGGCCGAAGAAGAGATCGTTCAGGAGCAGGAAAAACCGACCAAAGAGGGTTTCTTCGCGCGCCTGAAGCGCAGCCTGCTTAAAACCAAAGAAAACTTAGGTTCCGGATTTATCAGTCTGTTCCGCGGCAAGAAGATCGACGACGATCTGTTTGAAGAGCTGGAAGAGCAGCTGCTGATTGCGGACGTTGGGGTGGAAACCACCCGTAAGATCATCACTAATCTGACCGAAGGGGCGAGCCGCAAGCAATTGCGTGACGCCGAAGCGCTGTACGGCCTGCTGAAAGACGAGATGGGTGAAATTCTCGCAAAAGTTGACGAACCGCTTAATATTGAAGGCAAAACGCCATTTGTTATTCTGATGGTCGGCGTGAACGGCGTGGGTAAAACCACCACCATCGGCAAGCTGGCGCGTCAGTTCGAGCAGCAGGGCAAATCGGTGATGCTGGCGGCGGGCGATACCTTCCGTGCGGCGGCGGTTGAGCAGCTGCAGGTCTGGGGCCAGCGCAACAACATCCCGGTGATTGCTCAGCATACCGGCGCAGATTCCGCATCCGTGATCTTTGACGCCATCCAGGCGGCGAAGGCGCGCAACGTGGACGTGCTGATTGCCGATACCGCAGGGCGTTTGCAGAACAAATCGCATCTGATGGAAGAGCTGAAGAAGATCGTTCGCGTCATGAAGAAGCTGGACGAAGACGCACCGCATGAAATTATGCTGACCATTGATGCCAGCACCGGACAAAACGCCATCAGCCAGGCAAAACTGTTCCATGAAGCGGTAGGACTGACGGGGATCACGCTGACCAAACTGGACGGCACCGCGAAAGGCGGGGTGATCTTCTCCGTGGCCGACCAGTTCGGCATTCCTATCCGTTACATCGGTGTGGGCGAGCGTATTGAGGATTTACGTCCGTTTAAGGCGGACGACTTTATTGAGGCATTATTTGCCCGAGAGGACTAACAATGATTCGCTTTGAACACGTCAGCAAGGCCTATCTCGGTGGGAGACAAGCGCTGCAGGGGGTGACCTTCCACCTGCAGCCGGGCGAGATGGCATTCCTGACCGGCCATTCCGGCGCGGGGAAAAGTACCCTGCTCAAGCTTATCTGTGGGATCGAGCGGCCAAGCGCCGGAAAAATCTTTTTCAGCGGCCATGAGATCAGCCGTCTGAAAAACCGTGAGGTGCCGTTCCTGCGTCGTCAGATCGGCATGATTTTCCAGGATCACCACCTGCTGATGGATCGCACCGTTTTCGATAACGTGGCCATTCCGCTGATTATTGCCGGCGCCAGCTATGACGATATCCGCCGCCGCGTCTCTGCGGCGCTGGATAAGGTCGGGCTACTGGACAAAGCGAAGAACTTCCCGATCCAGCTTTCCGGCGGTGAACAGCAGCGCGTGGGTATCGCCCGCGCGGTGGTGAACAAGCCTGCCGTGCTGCTGGCGGATGAACCGACCGGTAACCTGGACGATGCCCTGTCAGAAGGGATTTTGCGTCTGTTTGAGGAGTTTAACCGCGTAGGGGTTACCGTATTGATGGCAACGCACGACATCGGGCTGATTTCCCGTCGTTCGTACCGCATGCTGACCCTGAGCGACGGGCATTTGCACGGAGGCCACGGTGAACAAGCGTGATGCAATAAACCAGATTCGGCAGTTCGGGAACCGGTTTGACCGTTTCCGTAAGCCGCAGGGCGGTGGTGACGGCAATCGTAATGCGCCGAAGCGCCAGAAGGCCGCGCCAAAACCGGCCTCCCGCAAAACCAACGTCTTTAACGAGCAGGTGCGCTACGCGTTCCACGGCGCGCTGCAGGACCTGAAAAGCAAACCGCTGGCGACGTTCCTGACGGTGATGGTAATCGCCATCTCCCTGACGCTGCCAAGCGTCTGCTACATGGTTTACAAGAACGTCAACCAGGCAGCGTCGCAGTATTATCCGTCTCCGCAGATCACGGTCTATCTGGATAAAGCGCTCGACGATAACGCGGCGGCGCAGGTGGTTGGGCAAATTCAGGCCGAGCAGGGCGTGGAGAAGGTCAACTATCTCTCACGTGAAGACGCGCTGGGCGAGTTCCGCAACTGGTCAGGCTTTGGCGGTGCGCTGGATATGCTTGAAGAGAACCCGCTGCCCGCCGTGGCGGTGGTGATCCCGAAGCTGGATTTCCAGGGAACCGATTCGCTTAACACCCTGCGCGATCGCATCACACGCATTAAAGGCATTGATGAAGTGCGCATGGATGACAGCTGGTTTGCGCGTCTCGCTGCTCTGACCGGGCTGGTAGGCCGCGTCGCGGCGATGATTGGCGTGCTGATGGTGGCGGCGGTCTTCCTCGTAATCGGCAACAGCGTTCGTCTGAGCATCTTCGCTCGTCGCGATACCATCAACGTGCAGAAACTGATTGGTGCGACGGATGGCTTCATCCTCCGACCGTTCCTTTACGGTGGCGCACTGCTCGGTTTTTCCGGCGCATTTCTTTCACTGATATTGTCAGAAATTTTGGTGATGCGGCTTTCCTCTGCCGTGACTGAAGTGGCGCAGGTTTTCGGAACCAAGTTTGATATCAGTGGTTTAGGGTTCGATGAGTGCCTGTTACTGCTGCTGGTGTGTTCGATGATTGGGTGGGTGGCAGCGTGGCTGGCAACCGTTCAACATTTACGTCACTTTACTCCCGACTAATAAAAGCGTGATATAATCTTTCCCTGCACCGAGATGTTCGCTCTGCAGGGAAAGCGTCCCTGTTGTCTCTTCCCCTGTTATCATCTCCATGTCACATTTTGTGCGTAGTTTATTCACCGTTGCACCTGGAACTTGTGGATAAAATCACTGTCTGATAAAAGAGTGAATGCTAATCTCGTTGCTCAAACGCTTTGGCATGGTTGTTGCCTGACGGGGACAGCCTGGACCAGAAGAAACACTGAGAGGAATGAATGACCAAAGAAATGCAAACTTTAGCTTTAGCCCCTGTTGGTAACCTGGAATCCTATATCCGGGCTGCGAACACCTGGCCGATGTTAACGGCCGAGGAAGAAAAGGAGCTTGCTGAAAAGCTGCATTACCAGGGCGATCTGGAAGCAGCGAAAAAGCTGATCCTGTCTCACCTGCGCTTTGTTGTTCACATTGCTCGTAATTATGCGGGCTATGGCCTGCCGCAGGCGGACTTGATTCAGGAAGGTAACATCGGCCTGATGAAGGCTGTGCGTCGCTTTAACCCGGAAGTGGGTGTGCGACTGGTCTCCTTCGCCGTCCACTGGATCAAAGCAGAAATTCATGAATACGTGCTGCGCAACTGGCGTATCGTGAAAGTCGCCACGACAAAAGCGCAACGCAAACTGTTCTTCAACCTGCGTAAAACCAAGCAGCGTCTGGGCTGGTTCAATCAGGATGAAGTGGAAATGGTGGCGCGCGAGCTGGGTGTTTCCAGCAAAGACGTGCGTGAGATGGAATCCCGTATGGCCGCGCAGGACATGACTTTTGACATGTCTTCCGACGACGACGCATCTGACAGCCAGCCGATGGCACCGGTTCTGTATCTGCAGGATAAAACCTCTAACTTTGCCGACGGCATCGAAGAGGACAACTGGGAAGATCAGGCCGCGAACAAGCTGAGCTATGCGATGGAAGGCCTCGACGAACGTAGCCAGGATATTATCCGCGCCCGCTGGCTGGACGAAGACAACAAGTCAACGCTGCAGGAGCTGGCCGACCGCTACGGCGTCTCTGCGGAACGTGTCCGTCAGCTTGAAAAGAACGCCATGAAGAAACTTCGCGCCGCTATCGAAGCGTAATTAACGCGAAGTACACCGAGAACCCCTGGATGTGAGTCTGGGGGTTTTGTTTTTTTAGCGCCCGCTCTGGCGAATTCCCTCCCCCTGGCAAACACTTACTGATGCGCTAAGCAGGCGACTTTCTCAGGGGGACAGGGTGAAAAACAACGAACTGAACGACCGGCGGTTACAGGCGACGCCGCGCGGCATCGGCGTGATGTGTAACTTCTATGCCGATAAAGCCGAAAACGCCACGGTGTGGGACGTGGAAGGCAATGAGTACATCGACTTCGCCGCCGGGATCGCGGTGCTGAATACCGGCCATCGCCATCCCAAAGTCATTTCCGCCATCGAAAAACAACTCCACGCGTTTACCCACACGGCCTACCAGATTGTGCCGTACGAAGGCTACGTGGCGCTTGCCGAGCGCATCAACCAGCGCGTGCCGATTGACGGCCCGGCCAAAACCGCGTTCTTCTCGACAGGGGCTGAGGCGGTCGAAAACGCGGTGAAAATTGCCCGCGCCTTTACCAGACGCCCCGGCCTTATCACCTTCGGTGGTGCGTTCCACGGCCGCACCTTTATGACCATGGCGCTGACCGGCAAAGTTGCGCCGTACAAGCTCGGATTCGGACCCTTCCCCGGCTCGGTGTATCACGCCCAGTATCCGAATGAACTGCACGGCGTCAGCACGGCGGAAGCGTTGAAAAGCCTGGAACGCATCTTTAAAGCGGATATTGCCCCTGACCAGGTCGCGGCGATTATTCTCGAACCGGTTCAGGGAGAGGGCGGTTTCAACATCGCCCCGGCTGATTTTATGCAGGCGCTGCGCGCCCTGTGCGATACCCACGGCATTTTGCTGATTGCCGACGAGGTGCAAAGCGGTTTCGCCCGCACCGGCAAGCTGTTCTCGATGGAACATCACTGCGTGAAGCCCGATCTGATCACTATGGCGAAAAGCCTGGCGGGTGGGATGCCGCTCTCGGCGGTGTCGGGCCGTGCTGAAGTGATGGATGCGCCCGCGCCGGGTGGGCTGGGCGGTACCTACGCGGGTAACCCGCTGGCGATTGCGGCGGCGCACGCCGTGCTGGACGTGATTGATGAGGAAGATCTCTGCACGCGATCGGCGCATCTTGGCCATCACCTGGTGGAGGTGTTGAACAAGGCGAAGGAACACTGCCCGTATATCGCGGATATCCGCGCGCAGGGCTCGATGGTGGCGGTGGAGTTTAACGATCCGCAAACGGGTCAGCCTTCGCCGGAATTTACCCGCCAGGTGCAGGAGCGTGCATTGCAGGAAGGTCTGCTGCTTCTAAGCTGCGGCGTCTACGGCAACGTCATTCGTTTCCTCTATCCTCTGACGATTCCCGAAGTGCAGTTCCGTAAAGCGCTGGACATTATCTCCGCGTCGCTGACACGTTAAAGCCACATGCCCGGCGGAACTCTCTGCCGGGCTTATCATATATTCATTTCAAATTTGCTATTCCAAAATCATAAAAATGGGGTATGTTTTAGCAGAGTATGCTGAAAAAGCGCGAACAGCACACCTATAACTGAAATAAAGCGCTGCACAACAACATCACAACAATCGTAATAACCATAATAATGGGGAATCTCAGGATGAACATGAAGGGTAAAGCGTTACTGGCAGGATGTATCGCGTTGGCATTCAGCACCATGGCGCAGGCAGACATCAAAGTGGCTGTGGTTGGCGCCATGTCCGGTCCGGTAGCGCAGTACGGCGACCAGGAGTTTACTGGCGCAGAACAGGCGGTTGCAGACATTAACGCTAAGGGCGGTATCAAGGGCGAAAAACTGCAGATCGTAAAATATGATGATGCCTGTGACCCGAAACAGGCGGTCGCGGTCGCGAACAAAGTGGTGAACGACGGGATCAAATACGTTATCGGTCACCTGTGCTCTTCTTCTACCCAGCCGGCGTCTGACATCTACGAAGACGAAGGTATTCTGATGATCACCCCGGCGGCGACCGCACCAGAGCTGACCGCACGCGGTTACAAGCTGACTCTGCGCACCACCGGTCTGGACTCTGACCAGGGCCCAACCGCGGCGAAATACATCGTTGAAAAAGTGAAGCCGAAACGCATTGCCATTGTTCATGACAAGCAGCAGTACGGTGAAGGTCTGGCGCGTTCAGTGCAGGACAACCTCAAGAAAGCCAATGCCGACGTGGTGTTCTTCGACGGGATCACCGCCGGTGAGAAAGACTTTTCCACGCTGGTTGCGCGTCTGAAGAAAGAGAATATCGACTTTGTTTACTACGGCGGCTACCACCCGGAAATGGGCCAGATCCTGCGCCAGGCGCGCGCGGCCGGTCTGAAAACCCAGTTCATGGGCCCGGAAGGCGTGGCGAACGTTTCTCTGTCTAACATCGCGGGTGAATCCGCCGAAGGCCTGCTGGTGACCAAACCGAAGAACTACGACCAGGTTCCTGCGAACAAACCTATCGTAGATGCCATCAAGGCGAAGAAACAGGATCCAAGCGGCGCGTTCGTCTGGACCACCTACGCGGCGCTGCAGTCGCTGCAGGCGGGCCTGAACCAGTCAGCCGATCCGGCTGAGATTGCCACCTGGCTGAAAGCGAACACCGTCGAAACCGTTATGGGGCCTCTCTCCTGGGACACGAAGGGCGACCTGAAGGGCTTCGAGTTCGGCGTGTTTGACTGGCATGCGAACGGCACGGCGACAGACGCCAAATAATTTTCCCGTCGCCTTTCGCGCCGCAGGTGCGTTGGCTGCGTTATTCAACCCCGGTCACTTACTTATGTAAGCTCCCGGGGATTTCATAACTTGCCGCCTTCCTGCAACACGAAATGCTTGGGAAAATGCGGTAGAAATTGTAGGCCGGGCAAGGCGCAGCCGCCACCCGGCTTTCTTTTAGCGCTTCTCCCACCCGCTCTCCTGCGCCGTAAACCCTAACGCCTGCATAAACGCCGCCATGACGCCGCGGTCTTCCACGCCCACGTCGGCCATCCACCATGAGGTCACGCCCGGGTTTTCGCGGAGCACTTCTTCAATTAAATACTGCCCCACGCCGCGACGGCGGGTCACGTCACGCACGCGCAGCGAGTCCAGCGCCCCTTCCGTGCCGCTCAGCGTTACGCGAACGGCGGCCAGAAGACGCTCGTTAAAGCGCGCGGCATAGATACGGTGATTTTCGTCGACGGCCAGCGACGAAGGGGAATATTCCGGCCAGATCTTGCCCAGGTCGATATGATCCTGGTCGCTAAAGGTCACCAGACGCACGATAGTCAGTTTCATTAGCTGCTTGTCCAAATCAAATTGAGTAGAGGCAGTGTACTCAATTTATTCGCTCAGCGGCTTCCTCTTTTTATCGCCGTTTGCCAGGTGATTAGTTTTTTGGCAGCGCGTTGGGCAGTTTGAAAACACATGGATCGAAAAATAAGCAGGATTTTAACCTGAATGGCGGTGATTTATTCGGCGCTTTGTACCGTTATTTTATGCTGCAAACTGCACTTTTATTTGTTTATCTCTGCCTGATTTCAGAATATTATCTTTGCTTAATCGCCTGAAAAATAGAGATTTTAGTCTGGTTTTTGACAAAAACCTGCGCTAAACCATTAAAGGCACTGGTAAAAATAGCGTTGTTCATTAAAAGTACAGAATGCTTTTTAACCATAATAAAACAAAATATAAACACGACATCACGAATGGGGATTCAGAGATGAAAAGGAACGCGAAGACGTTAATCGCGGGGATGGTCGCACTGTCGATCTCGCATGCCGCCATGGCGGAAGACATAAAAGTTGCGGTAGTGGGTGCGATGTCCGGCCCTGTTGCCCAGTGGGGTGACATGGAGTTCAACGGTGCGCGCCAGGCCATCAAAGACATCAACGCTAAGGGCGGCATCAAGGGCGACAAGCTGGTGGGCGTGGAGTATGACGACGCCTGCGATCCGAAACAGGCCGTCGCGGTCGCCAACAAAATCGTCAACGATGGCATCCAGTATGTGATCGGCCACCTGTGCTCATCGTCCACCCAGCCCGCGTCTGACATCTACGAAGACGAAGGCATTCTGATGATCACCCCAGGCGCCACTAACCCTGAGCTGACCCAGCGCGGCTACCAGCACATCATGCGCACCGCCGGTCTGGACTCCTCTCAGGGGCCTACCGCCGCCAAATACATCCTTGAAACCGTCAAGCCGCAGCGTATCGCCATTATTCATGACAAGCAGCAGTACGGCGAAGGCCTGGCGCGCTCCGTTCAGGACGGCCTGAAAAAAGGCGGCGCGAACATCGTCTTCTTCGACGGCATTACCGCCGGTGAGAAAGACTTCTCCGCGCTGATCGCCCGTCTGCAAAAAGAGAATATCGACTTTGTTTACTACGGCGGCTACTACCCGGAGATGGGGCAGATGCTGCGTCAGGCACGCGCCACCGGTCTGAAAACTCAGTTTATGGGGCCAGAGGGCGTGGGCAATGCCTCCCTGTCCAACATCGCCGGGGATTCTGCCGAAGGCATGCTGGTGACGATGCCAAAACGCTATGACCAGGATCCGGCCAACAAGGCTATCGTGGATGCGCTCAAGGCGCAGAAGAAAGATCCGAGTGGTCCGTACGTCTGGATCACCTATGCCGCCGTACAGTCTCTGGCCACCGCGCTGGATCGTACCGGCAGCAAAGAACCGCTGGATCTGGTGAAAGATTTAAAAGCACACGGGGCGAACACTGTGATTGGGCCGCTGAACTGGGATGAGAAAGGCGATCTGAAGGGATTTGAGTTTGGTGTCTTTAAGTGGCACGCCGACGGTTCGTCTTCGGCCGCCAAATAATTATCCCACCGCCCGGCATGACGGGCGGGTATAAAAAGGTTTGCATATGTCCGAGCAGTTTCTCTATTTCCTGCAGCAGATGTTTAACGGCGTCACGCTGGGAAGCACCTACGCGCTGATCGCCATCGGCTATACGATGGTTTACGGCATTATCGGCATGATCAACTTCGCCCACGGCGAGGTCTACATGATCGGTAGCTATGTCTCCTTTATGATTATCGCCGCCCTGATGATGATGGGCATCGACAGCAGCTGGCTGCTGGTCGCCGCCGGGTTTGTCGGCGCGATTGTGATTGCCAGCGCCTATGGCTGGAGCATCGAGCGCGTGGCCTATCGGCCGGTGCGCAGCTCCAAGCGTCTGATTGCACTGATTTCCGCCATCGGGATGTCGATCTTCCTGCAAAACTACGTCAGCCTGACCGAAGGCTCGCGCGACGTGGCGCTGCCAAGCCTGTTTAACGGCCAGTGGATTGTGGGAGCCAGCGAAAACTTCGCGGCCTCTATCACTACCATGCAGCTGGTTATCTGGGTCGTGACCTTTATTGCGATGCTGGCCCTGACGCTGTTCATCCGCTACTCGCGGATGGGGCGCGCCTGCCGCGCGTGCGCAGAAGACCTGAAGATGGCGAGCCTGCTCGGCATCAATACCGACCGCGTGATTGCCCTGACCTTCGTGATTGGCGCCGCGATGGCGGCGGTAGCGGGCGTGCTGCTCGGCCAGTTCTACGGCGTGATCAACCCGTACATCGGCTTTATGGCCGGGATGAAAGCTTTTACCGCGGCGGTGCTGGGCGGTATCGGCAGTATTCCGGGCGCGATGATTGGCGGCCTGATCCTGGGCGTGGCGGAAGCGCTCTCTTCGGCGTACCTGAGCACGGAATATAAAGACGTGGTGTCGTTTGCCCTGCTGATTCTGGTTCTGCTGGTCATGCCTACCGGTATTCTGGGCCGTCCGGAGGTAGAGAAAGTATGAAACCGATGCATTTTGCAATGGCGCTGCTCTCTGCCGCCATGTTCTTCGTGCTGGCAGGCGTCTTTATGGGCGTCCAGCTTGAGCTGAATGGCACCAAACTGGTGGTGGATACCGCCCCCGACATCCGCTGGCAGTGGGTGTTTATCGGTACCGCCGTGGTGTTCCTGTTCCAGCTGCTGCGTCCGCTGTTCCAGAAGTCGCTGAAAAACGTCTCCGGGCCGAAATTCGTCCTGCCGGCCATCGACGGGTCTACCGTTAAGCAGAAGCTGTTCCTCGTGGCGCTGCTGGTGGCTGCCGTGGCGTGGCCGTTCGTTGTGTCTCGTGGAACCGTGGATATCGCTACCCTGACCATGATATACGTGATCCTCGGTCTCGGTCTGAACGTGGTGGTGGGGCTCTCAGGCCTGCTGGTGCTGGGCTACGGCGGCTTCTACGCCATCGGCGCCTATACCTTCGCGCTGCTGAACCACTATTACGGGCTCGGCTTCTGGACCTGCCTGCCGCTGGCAGGGCTGGTCTCTGCCGCCGCAGGCTTCCTGCTCGGTTTCCCGGTACTGCGCCTGCGCGGTGACTACCTGGCGATTGTGACCTTAGGCTTCGGTGAAATCGTCCGTATCCTGCTGCTGAACAACACCGAAGTGACCGGCGGCCCGAACGGCATCAGCCAGATCCCGAAACCAACTTTCTTCGGCCTGGAGTTCAGCCGTACCGCCCGCGAAGGCGGCTGGGACACCTTCAGTAACTTCTTCGGCGTGAAGTATGACCCGTCCGACCGCGTCATCTGGCTCTATCTGGTGGCGCTGCTGCTGGTGGTCATCACCCTGTTCGTGATTAACCGCCTGCTGCGCATGCCGCTGGGCCGCGCGTGGGAAGCGCTGCGCGAAGATGAGATCGCCTGCCGCTCCCTGGGCCTGAACCCGACCCGCATCAAGCTGACCGCGTTCACCATCAGCGCCGCGTTTGCCGGTTTCGCCGGGACGCTGTTTGCCGCGCGTCAGGGCTTCGTCAGCCCGGAATCGTTCACCTTTGCCGAATCCGCCTTTGTGCTGGCGATTGTGGTGCTGGGCGGGATGGGCTCGCAGTTTGCCGTTATCCTCGCGGCCATCCTGCTGGTGGTCTCGCGCGAGCTGATGCGCGACTTTAACGAATACAGCATGTTAATGCTGGGTGGTTTGATGGTGCTGATGATGATCTGGCGTCCGCAGGGCTTGCTGCCGATGACCCGTCCACAGCTGAAGCTGAAGAACGGGCAAGCGAAAGGAGAACAGGCATGAGTCAGCCATTATTATCCGTTAACGGTCTGATGATGCGTTTTGGCGGCCTGCTGGCGGTCAACAACGTGAATCTGGATTTGCACAAGAAAGAGATTGTCTCCCTGATTGGCCCGAACGGCGCGGGGAAAACCACGGTCTTTAACTGCCTGACCGGCTTCTACAAGCCGACGGGTGGCACCATCATGCTGCGCGATCAGCATCTTGAAGGGCTGCCGGGCCAGCAGATTGCCCGCATGGGCGTGGTGCGTACCTTCCAGCACGTGCGTCTGTTCCGCGAGATGACGGTGATTGAGAACCTGCTGGTGGCGCAGCATCAGCAGCTGAAAACCGGGCTGTTCTCCGGCCTGCTGAAAACCCCGGCCTTCCGCCGCGCCCAGGATGAAGCGCTCGATCGCGCCGCCACCTGGCTCGACCGCATTGGCCTGCTGCAGCACGCCAACCGTCAGGCGAGCAACCTGGCCTACGGCGACCAGCGTCGTCTGGAGATTGTGCGCTGCATGGTGACGCAGCCGGAAATCCTCATGCTCGACGAACCGGCGGCGGGCCTCAACCCGAAAGAGACCAAAGAGCTGGACGAGCTGATTGCCGAGCTGCGCGATCACCACGACACCACCATTCTGCTGATTGAGCATGACATGAAGCTGGTGATGGGCATTTCTGACCGTATCTACGTGGTTAACCAGGGTACGCCGCTGGCAAACGGCACGCCGGAAGAGATCCGCAACAACCCGGACGTGATCCGCGCATACCTGGGTGAGGCATAAGATGGAAAAAGCGATGTTAACGTTCGACAAGGTCAATGCGCACTACGGCAAGATCCAGGCGCTGCACGACGTCAGCCTGCATATCAACCAGGGTGAAATCGTCACCCTGATTGGCGCCAACGGCGCGGGTAAGACCACGCTGCTCGGCACCCTGTGCGGTGACCCGCGCGCCACCAGCGGGCGGATTGTGTTTGACGGCAAAGACATTACCGACTGGCAGACCGCCAGAATCATGCGCGAGGCGGTGGCGATTGTTCCGGAAGGGCGTCGCGTGTTCTCGCGTATGACGGTGGAAGAGAACCTGGCGATGGGCGGCTTCTTCGCCCACCGCGATGAATACCAGACCCGTATCAAGTGGGTGTACGAACTCTTCCCGCGCCTGTGGGAGCGCCGCATCCAGCGTGCGGGCACCATGTCCGGCGGTGAACAGCAGATGCTGGCGATCGGCCGCGCGCTGATGAGCCAGCCGCGCCTGCTGCTGCTGGATGAGCCGTCGCTCGGCCTGGCGCCGATCATCATCCAGCAGATCTTCGACACCATTGAGCAGCTGCGTAAAGAGGGGATGACCATCTTCCTCGTTGAGCAGAACGCCAACCAGGCGCTGAAGCTGGCTGACCGTGGCTACGTGCTGGAGAACGGCCGCGTGGTGCTTGAGGATACCGGAGACGCGCTGCTGGCGAACGAAGCGGTGCGGAGCGCTTACCTGGGCGGCTGAGCCGTCTGTATCGCCCGGTGGCGCTGCGCTTACCGGGCCTACAGGGATCGAGTAGGCCGGGTAAGGCGTAGCCGCCACCCGGCTTTTTCACATAAACCCCCTTCACACAACCATCATCCCCCTGACCCTTTGCTGTCACTTATCTGTAAACAAACAGTTATTTTTCTGTCATTCGAGCATGTCATGTTACCTCGCGAGCATAAAACGCGTGATATCGCGCATCCGGCACAATAAGAGAGATGACAATGACATCGTTACGACACACAGCTTTGGGTCTGGCATTGGGTCTGGCTTTTGCGACGAACGCAATGGCTGTGACGACCATTCCGTTCTGGCATTCCATGGAAGGGGAGTTGGGTAAAGAAGTTGACTCCCTGGCGCAGCGTTTCAACGACACCCATCCGGATTACAAAATTGTGCCGGTGTACAAAGGCAACTACGAGCAGAGCCTGAGCGCGGGCATCGCCGCCTTCCGTACCGGCAACGCGCCTGCACTGTTACAGGTTTATGAAGTGGGCACCGCCACCATGATGGCCTCCAAAGCCATCAAGCCGGTCTATGAAGTGTTCAAAGAAGCGGGTATTAACTTCGATGAATCCCAGTTCGTGCCAACCGTAGCGGGTTACTACACCGATTCCAAAACCGGACATCTGCTGTCTCAGCCGTTTAACAGCTCCACGCCGGTGCTGTACTACAACAAAGACGCCTTCAAGAAAGCCGGTTTAGACCCGGAGCAGCCGCCAAAAACCTGGCAGGACCTTGCCGAATACACCGCGAAGCTGAAAGCGGCGGGGATGAAGTGCGGCTACGCCAGCGGCTGGCAGGGCTGGATCCAGATCGAAAACTTCAGCGCCTGGCACGGCCTGCCGGTGGCGACCAAAAACAACGGCTTCGACGGCACCGACGCGGTACTGGAGTTCAACAAGCCGGAGCAGGTGAAGCACATCGCGCTGCTGGAAGCACTGAACAAGAAGGGCGACTTCAGCTACTTCGGGCGTAAAGACGAATCCACCGAGAAGTTCTACAACGGCGACTGCGCCATTACCACCGCCTCGTCCGGCTCGCTGGCGGATATTCGTCACTACGCCAAATTCAACTACGGCGTGGGCATGATGCCGTACGATGCCGACGTGAAGGGCGCGCCGCAGAACGCCATCATCGGCGGGGCGAGCCTGTGGGTGATGCAGGGTAAAGACAAGGGCACCTACAAAGGCGTGGCCGAGTTCCTTGACTTCCTGGCGAAGCCGGAAAACGCCGCCGAATGGCACCAGAAGACCGGCTACCTGCCGATCACCAAAGCCGCGTATGACCTGACCCGCGAGCAGGGCTTCTACAGCAAGAACCCGGGCGCGGATATCGCGACGCGTCAGATGCTGAACAAGCCGCCGTTGCCGTTCACCAAAGGCCTGCGTCTGGGCAACATGCCGCAGATCCGCACCATCGTGGATGAAGAGCTGGAAAGCGTCTGGACCGGAAAGAAAACGCCACAGCAGGCGCTGGATTCCGCGGTAGAGCGCGGGAATCAGCTGCTGCGCCGCTTTGAGCAGTCGACGAAATCGTAATCCGTGATTCGCCCGGTGGCGCTGCGCTTACCGGGCCTACGGGGATCGTGCGGGCTGATGCCCTCACCCCAACCCTCTCCCACGGGGAGAGGGAGAAATATTTGTAGGCCGGGTAAGGCGTAGCCGCCACCCGGCATTGCTCAGGAACCCAATCTCAATGTCATCATCCCGTCCGGTGTTCCGTTCCCGCTGGCTGCCGTACCTGCTGGTCGCGCCTCAGCTGGTCATCACCGTTATCTTCTTTATCTGGCCTGCGGGCGAAGCGCTGTGGTACTCGGTACAAAGCGTCGATCCGTTTGGGCTCTCCAGCCAGTTTGTCGGGCTGGACAACTTTACCGCGCTGTTCCATGACAGCTACTACCTGGACGCCTTCTGGACGACGATCAGGTTCAGCGCGCTGGTGACCGTCAGCGGTCTGGTTGCCTCGCTGTTTTTCGCCGCGCTGGTGGATTACGTGGTGCGCGGCAGTCGTATTTATCAGACCCTGATGCTGCTGCCGTACGCCGTGGCGCCCGCCGTCGCCGCCGTACTGTGGATTTTCCTGTTTAACCCCGGTCGCGGGCTGATTACCCATTTCCTGGCAGAGTTCGGCTACGACTGGAACCACGCTCAGAACAGCGGTCAGGCTATGTTCCTGGTGGTGTTCGCCTCGGTGTGGAAGCAGATCAGCTACAACTTCCTGTTCTTCTTTGCCGCGCTGCAGTCCATCCCGCGTTCGCTGGTGGAGGCCGCCGCGATTGACGGCGCAGGGCCGATTCGTCGCTTCTTCAGGCTGTCGCTGCCGCTGATCGCCCCGGTGAGCTTCTTCCTGCTAGTGGTTAACCTCGTCTACGCCTTCTTCGACACCTTCCCGGTGATCGATGCGGCCACCGCAGGCGGTCCGGTGCAGGCGACCACCACGCTTATCTATAAGATCTACCGCGAAGGCTTCGCCGGGCTGGATCTCTCGGCCTCCGCCGCGCAGTCGGTGGTCCTGATGTTCCTCGTCATCATCCTCACGGTGGTGCAGTTCCGCTATGTTGAAAGTAAGGTGCGCTACCAATGATTGAGAACCGTCGCGGGCTGACGATTTTCAGCCATACCATGCTGATTCTGGGGATTATCGTCATCCTCTTCCCGCTGTACGTGGCCTTTGTCGCCGCCACGCTGGACACCAAAGCGGTGTTCGATACGCCGATGACGCTGATCCCAGGCACGCATCTTTTCGAGAACATGAAGACCATCTGGACCCAGGGCGTGGGTGCCAACAGCGCGCCGTTCTGGCTGATGATGCTCAACAGCTTCATCATGGCGTTCGGCATTACGGTCGGCAAAATTACGGTGTCGATGCTTTCGGCCTTCGCCATCGTCTGGTTCCGCTTTCCGCTGCGCAACCTCTTCTTCTGGATGATCTTCATTACCCTGATGCTGCCGGTGGAGGTGCGTATCTTCCCGACGGTGGAAGTGATCGCCAACCTGAAGATGCTCGACAGCTATGCGGGCCTAACCCTGCCGCTGATGGCCTCGGCGACCGCCACCTTCCTGTTCCGCCAGTTCTTTATGACCCTGCCGGACGAGCTGATTGAAGCCGCGCGCATCGACGGCGCGTCGCCGATGCGCTTCTTCCGCGACATCGTGCTGCCGCTGTCGAAAACCAACCTTGCGGCGCTGTTTGTGATCACCTTTATCTACGGCTGGAACCAGTACCTGTGGCCGCTGCTGATTATTCAGGACGTCAATCTCGGCACCGCCGTGGCGGGCATCAAAGGCATGATTGCCACCGGCGAAGGCACCACCCTCTGGAACCAGGTGATGGCGGCGATGCTGCTCACCCTCATCCCACCCGTAGTCATTGTTTTAGCCATGCAGCGCGCGTTTGTCCGCGGCCTGGTCGATAGCGAGAAATAAGATGGCAGGTTTAAAACTTCAGGCAGTAACCAAAAGCTGGGACGGCAAAACCCAGGTGATTCAGCCGCTGACGCTCGACGTGGCGGACGGGGAATTTATCGTGATGGTCGGCCCGTCCGGCTGCGGCAAATCTACGCTGCTGCGCATGGTGGCGGGGCTGGAGCGCGTGACCTCCGGGGATATCTGGATTGACCGCCAGCGCGTCACCGAGATGGAGCCGAAAGACAGGGGCATCGCGATGGTGTTCCAGAACTACGCCCTCTACCCGCACATGAGCGTGGAGGAGAACATGGCCTGGGGGCTGAAAATCCGCGGCATGGGCAAAGGCCATATCGAGGAGCGCGTGAAAGAAGCGGCGCGCATTCTGGAGCTGGACGGCCTGCTCAAGCGCCGCCCGCGCGAGCTCTCCGGCGGCCAACGCCAGCGCGTGGCGATGGGGCGCGCCATCGTGCGCGATCCGGCGGTATTCCTCTTCGACGAGCCGCTCTCTAACCTCGACGCCAAGCTGCGCGTGCAGATGCGTCTTGAGCTGCAGCAGCTGCACCGTCGCCTGAAAACCACGTCACTGTACGTTACCCACGATCAGGTTGAGGCCATGACCCTCGCTCAGCGCGTGATGGTGATGAACAAAGGCGTTGCCGAGCAGATTGGTACCCCCGTGGAAGTCTACGAGAAACCGGCCACCCGCTTTGTGGCGAGCTTTATCGGCAGCCCGGCGATGAACCTGCTCGAAGGGCGCATCAGCAGCACGGGCACGCACTTTGAGCTGGAAAGCGGGATGGCATTGCCGATCAACTGGTACTATCGTGGCTTCGCCGGGCGTAAGATGACGCTCGGTATCCGCCCGGAACATATCGGTTTAACCTCTCAGGCGGAAGGCGGCGTTCCGCTGGTGATGGACACGCTGGAGATGTTGGGTGCAGATAACCTGGCGCACGGGCGCTGGGGCGAGCAAAAGATGGTGGTGCGTCTGGCGCATCAGGAGCGCCCGAAAGCAGGCAGCACGCTGTGGCTGCACCTGCCGGAAAATCATCTGCACCTTTTTGACGGTGAAACAGGACAACGAGTATGAGCAACTGGCCTTATCCCCACGTCGTCGCCCACCGCGGCGGCGGTAAGCTGGCGCCGGAGAACACCCTGGCGGCAATTGATGTTGGCGCGCGTTACGGCCACACCATGATCGAGTTCGACGCCAAGCTGTCGAAAGACGGCGAGATTTTCCTGCTGCATGACGATAACCTCGAACGCACCAGCAACGGCTGGGGCGTGGCGGGCGAGCTGCCGTGGCGCGATCTGCTGAAGGTCGACGCCGGAAGCTGGTACAGCGGCGAATTCAAAGGCGAACCGCTGCCGCTGCTGGCGGAAGTGGCCGACCGCTGTCGCCAGCACGGCATGATGGCCAATATCGAAATCAAACCGACCACCGGCACCGGGCCGCTGACCGGCAAAGTGATTGCCCTTGCCGCGCGCGAGCTGTGGGAAGGGATGACCGCGCCGCTGCTGTCATCATTTGAAATCGATGCGCTGGAGGCCGCACAGGCCGCAGCGCCGGAACTGCCGCGCGGGCTATTGCTGGACGAGTGGCGCGAGGACTGGCGTGAGCTGACGACGCGCTTAGCGTGTGTCTCTATTCATCTTAATCACAAGCTGCTGGATGAGGCGCGGGTGAAGGTGCTGAAAGACGCGGGTCTGCATATTCTGGTTTACACCGTCAATAAACCCCAGCGTGCAGCCGAACTGCTGCGCTGGGGCGTGGACAGCATCTGTACCGATGCGATTGACCTGATCGGCCCGGACTTTAGTTCTGCGGATTAAGCATACTGCCATTCGACTGCGGCGGCAGCATATGCTGCTGTCCGCTGCCTGACGAGGTCATCCCACCTAACATTCCGCCGTTTCTGTTCGGCAGCGGCTGCTCGCGCACCTGCCCCTGCTGCACGCGCTGGGTGTTGGCGTTCATCTGATTTTGCAGGCTTTGCTGCTGCATCTGGGTCTGCGTTCTCAGCTGCTGATTCAGCATCCCTTTTTGCTGCTGTTGCTGGCTCATCATCTCGGTCTGCATACGCTGCTGGCTCGGGATAACGTAACCCGGCTGGTTCGGGTTATTCATCGTATTGAGTGGCTGTGCGAGCGCGGCAAACGGGATCAGCGCCGTAAGAATCAATAAGCGTTTCATTGTCATTTCCTCCTTTTGAGGTCTCTCTTAAGTTTACCCTGATTTCACCATGACGATGATTTTTTAGGAGTTGTGAACCAGGCTTAAGCGGGGAATATGGATCCCTTCACCTGGAGAACAATAATGATGAAACCAACGTTTTTGCGCTGGGTCGCCCTCGCCGCGCTGATGGCAGGCGGTACATTTAGCGTGGCGGCCAACCCGCCCGCGGCGCCTCCGGTCTCTTACGGCGTGGAGGAAGATGTCTTTCATCCCGTGCGGGCAACCCACGGCATGGTGGCGTCGGTGGATGCGCTGGCGACCCGCGTGGGTGTTGATATTCTCAGGCAGGGCGGTAACGCGGTGGATGCGGCGGTCGCCGTCGGCTATGCGCTGGCGGTGACGCACCCGCAGGCGGGGAACCTGGGCGGCGGCGGCTTTATGATGCTGCGCACCAAAGACGGGAAAACCGCCGCCATCGACTTCCGTGAAATGGCGCCTTCTCAGGCGTCACGGGACATGTTCCTCGATGACCAGGGCAACCCGGACAGTAAAAAATCCCTGACCTCGCACCTGGCCTCCGGCACGCCGGGCACCGTTGCGGGCTTCTCGTTGGCGCTGGAAAAATACGGCACGATGCCGCTGAACAAGGTGGTTCAGCCTGCTATCAAGCTGGCGCGGGAGGGCTTTGTGGTGAATGACGCCCTGGCAGACGACCTCAAAACCTACGGCAGCGAAGTCATCCCGAATCACGAAAACAGTAAGGCGATCTTCTGGAAAGACGGTGAACCGCTGAAGAAGGGCGATAAGCTGGTGCAGAAGAACCTCGCCAAAAGCCTGGAGCTGATTGCGGAGCACGGTCCGGACGCTTTCTACAAAGGGGCGATTGCCGACCAGATTGCGGAAGAGATGCAGAAGAACGGCGGGCTCATCACCAAAGCGGATCTGGCGGACTACAAGGCGGTGGAGCGCGAGCCGATTAGCGGCACCTACCGCGGGTACGAGGTCTTCTCCATGCCACCGCCGTCTTCCGGGGGCATTCACATCGTGCAGATCCTCAACATTCTTGAAAACTTCGATATGCACAAGTTCGGTTTCGGCAGCGCGGATGCCATGCAGATAATGGCGGAAGCGGAAAAACGCGCCTATGCCGACCGCTCGGAATATCTCGGCGACCCGGACTTCGTGAAGGTGCCGTGGCAGGCGCTGACCAACAAGGCGTACGCCAAATCCATTGCCGATCAGATCGACATCAACAAGGCCAAGCCGTCGAGCGAGATCCGTCCCGGCAAGCTGGCACCGTATGAAAGCAACCAGACCACCCACTTCTCGGTGGTGGATAAAGACGGTAACGCGGTGGCGGTGACCTATACGCTCAACACCACCTTCGGCACCGGGATTGTGGCGGGCAACAGCGGCATTCTGCTGAACAACGAGATGGATGACTTCTCTGCCAAGCCGGGCGTGCCGAACGTCTACGGGCTGGTCGGCGGCGATGCGAACGCGGTAGGGCCGAAGAAACGTCCGCTGTCGTCCATGTCGCCCACCATCGTGGTGAAAGAGGGCAAAACCTGGCTGGTAACCGGTAGCCCGGGCGGCAGCCGGATTATCACCACCGTATTGCAGATGGTGGTGAACAGCATCGACTTTGGGATGAACGTCGCCGAAGCGACTAACGCCCCGCGTTTCCACCACCAGTGGCTGCCGGACGAGCTGCGCGTTGAGAAGGGCTTTAGCCCGGACACCATTAGACTGCTTGAGCAGCGTGGGCAGAAGGTGGCGGTGAAAGAGGCGATGGGCAGCACCCAGAGCATTATGGTGGGGCCGGACGGAGCGCTGTTTGGCGCATCAGACCCGCGTTCGGTGGATGATTTGACGGCGGGGTATTGATGTGTTGCCCGGTGGCGCTGCGCTTACCGGGCCTACAACTGCACGAACGTAGGCCGGGTAAGGCGAAGCCGCCACCCGGCAAATCACTACTTCATTCTCGCCATATAATACGCGTCCACATATTCGCCGTTGCGCAGGGCAAATTTCTTGCCGGTCCCTTCGATTTCAAAACCAAAATTTTTATAGAGGGCAACAGCCGCGGGGTTATCGGCAAAGACCGTCAGTTCGATACGTTCAATGCGCAACCAGTTGTCACACAGGTTGATCATCTCGCTCATGAGCCTGCGGCCTACGCCGCGTCCCTGCATATCCGCAGCCACGCTGATGCCGAATGTGGCAACATGGCTGCGACGCGGGTTTTCCATCACGTCCAGCGCCATATGCCCGATAACGCGCTGGTCCAGACAGGCAACGAGATGGCGCCGGCCTGGTTTTGTCGCAACGCGTTCGTGCCACATTTCCATAGAAGGATGAGGGAGCTGTAGCGTGTCGTGATACACATCAGGATGCGACATGATGTCACGTAAAGCTTCTGCATCGCTGGGTTCGATGTGGCGTATCACTATCTCACTCATTCCTTGTTCCTCAGTCAGTTAAAAGGCCCTTCCAACATCAATGACTTTAAAATTTGAGTCAACCGCTATTTTTTGCAAAAAGTATTGGACAAGTGCGAATGAGAATGATTATTATTGCTCTGCATTCAGGAAGACCGCTACGGGAACCTGAAAGCACGACATTGCTCACATTGCTTCCAGTATTACTTTAGCCAGCTTTTAGCTGGCTTTTTTTTTGTTATGGTTAGACTCAGTAACCTTCCAAAAGGACTGAGCCATGACACTACACTGTGCATTTATTGGATTTGGCAAAAGCACCACCCGCTATCACCTGCCGTATGTCCTCAACCGTAAAGATACCTGGCATGTGGCCCATATCTACCGCCGCCGCGCGAAGCCGGAAGAGCAATCTCCTCAGTATTCCCACATCCACTTCACCAGCGATCTCGATGACGTGCTTAACGATCCGCAGGTCACGCTGGTGATTGTCTGCACCCACGCCGACAGCCATTTTGACTATGCGAAACGCGCGCTCAATGCGGGTAAAAACGTGCTGGTAGAAAAGCCGTTCACCCCGACCATCGCCGAAGCGAAAGCGCTGTTCGCGCTGGCGAAAAGTAAAGGGCTGACCGTCACGCCGTACCAGAACCGTCGCTTCGACAGCTGCTTCCTGACGGCGAAAAAAGCGATTGAAAGCGGCAAGCTCGGCGAGATCGTGGAAATCGAAAGTCACTTCGATTACTACCGCCCGGTGGCGGAAACGCAACCCGGACTGCCGCAGGATGGTTCGTTCTACGGGCTGGGGGTGCATACCATGGACCAGATCATCTCCCTGTTTGGCCGCCCGGACCACGTGGCGTATGACATTCGCAGCCTGCGCAATAAAGCCAACCCGGACGATACCTTCGAAGCCCAGCTGTTCTACGGCGACCTGAAGGCCATCGTCAAAACCAGCCACCTGGTGGAGATCGACTACCCGAAATTTATCGTTCACGGCACTAAAGGTTCGTTTATCAAATACGGTATCGACCAGCAGGAGACCAGCCTGAAGGCCAATATCATGCCGGGTGAACCAGGCTTTGCCGCGGACGATTCCGTGGGCGTGCTGGAGTATGTGAACGACGAGGGCGTGACGGTCAAAGAAACGTTGAAGCCGGAAACCGGCGACTATGGCCGCGTCTATGATGCGCTGTTTGAGACCCTCACAAACGGCACGGCGAATTACGTCAAGGAATCTGACGTTCTGACCAACCTCGAAATCCTTGAGCGGGCCTTCGAACAGGCTTCTCCTGCCACGATAACCCTCGCAAAATAAGCAAAAACGGCTCCTCTGCACTTGTTCACAATTTTTGAACAGAGGAGTCAATTTTCACCCCCTATGATCCCAGGCCGTTTGCGTCCACACTTACTCCATCGAAACGAACTGAGGGTGAAAACAATGATCTACTTACGCAAAGCAAACGAACGTGGTCACGCGAATCATGGCTGGCTGGACTCATGGCATTCATTCTCGTTTGCCGACTACTACGACCCGAACTTCATGGGCTTCTCCGCACTGCGCGTGATTAACGACGACGTGATTGATGCAGGCCAGGGCTTTGGTACCCACCCGCACAAAGACATGGAAATCCTGACCTATGTGCTGGAAGGCGCGGTTGAGCACCAGGACAGCATGGGCAACAAAGAGCAGGTTCCGGCGGGCGAGTTCCAGATTATGAGCGCGGGTACCGGGGTGCGTCACTCCGAGTACAACCCAAGCAAAACGGAAAAACTGCACCTGTATCAAATCTGGATCATTCCAGAAGAGACCGGCATCACGCCGCGCTACGAGCAGCGCCGCTTCGACGCCAAACAGGGTAAACAGCTGGTGCTCTCCCCGGATGCGCGCGAAGGCTCCCTGAAAGTGCATCAGGATATGGAGCTGTACCGCTGGGCGCTGGCGAAAGATGAACAGTCCGTGCATCAGATTGCCGCTAACCGCCGCGTCTGGATCCAGGTGGTGAAAGGGGAGGTGTCCATCAACGGCACCAAAGCGACAACCGCCGATGGTCTGGCGATCTGGGATGAGCAGGCGATCTCGGTGCATGCCGACAGCGAAAGCGAAATTCTGCTGTTTGACCTGCCGCCGGTGTAATAAAACATAAATAAATCCCCATCCTTCCCTTTGACAGGGGAAGGATGGGCTTTGTCCGTGGTAAACTGAGCAAATCTCTCACTTCAAGATTTCTCAGGACGATGAAAAAGAAACGCCCCGTACTTCAGGATGTCGCCGATCGCGTCGGTGTGACCAAAATGACGGTCAGCCGTTTTTTACGTAACCCGGAACAGGTTTCCGTGGCGTTACGTGGCAAGATTGCCGCTGCCCTTGATGAACTGGGTTATATCCCCAACCGTGCACCCGATATTCTCTCGAATGCGACCAGCCGCGCGGTGGGCGTTCTGCTTCCTTCTTTGACCAACCAGGTTTTCGCCGAAGTTTTGCGCGGCATTGAAAGCGTCACCGATGCGTTTGGCTACCAGACCATGCTCGCCCACTACGGGTACAAGCCGGAACTCGAAGAGGAACGTCTTGAATCGATGCTTTCCTGGAACATTGACGGCCTGATTTTAACCGAACGAACCCACACTGCCCGCACGCTCAAAATGATTGAAGTGGCCGGTATCCCAGTCGTGGAGCTGATGGACAGCCAGTCGCCGTGCCTCGACATCGCCGTGGGGTTTGATAACTTCGAAGCGGCGCGCCAGATGACGGCGGCCATTATCGCCCGCGGGCATCGTCATATCGCCTATCTGGGTGCGCGTCTTGATGAACGTACTATCATCAAACAGAAGGGATACGAGCAGGCGATGCTCGACGCGAACTTAACCCCGTACAGCGTGATGGTGGAGCAGTCCTCTTCCTATACGTCGGGTATTGAGCTGATGCGTCAGGCGCGACGCGAGTATCCGCAACTGGACGGTATTTTCTGTACCAACGATGACCTTGCGGTCGGCGCAGCGTTTGAGTGCCAGCGTCTGGGGCTGAAGATCCCTGATGATATGGCGATCGCCGGTTTCCACGGCCATGACATCGGTCAGGTGATGGAGCCGCGTCTGGCGAGCGTCCTGACGCCGCGTGAACGTATGGGCCGCATTGGCGCAGAACGCCTGCTGGCGCGCATTCGTGGCGAGACGGTTACGCCGAAAATGTTAGATTTAGGTTTCACCTTGTCACCGGGTGGATCTATTTGAACTGACAAATTTGAAGTAGCTCACACTTATTCACTTCGCGCACGTTTGGATATTGCTTCTCTTTTGCCCCGGCAGGACAATGTTACCGATAACTGTTACCCGTAACAATTAACTGAGGGACATCCTTTGAGCACGACTAATCACGATCACCACGTCTACGTCCTGATGGGCGTTTCCGGTAGCGGGAAATCAGCCGTGGCCAGCGAAGTGGCGCATCAACTCCAGGCTGCGTTTCTTGATGGCGACTTCCTCCATCCGCGCAGCAACATCATGAAAATGGCCTCCGGCGAACCGCTGAACGATGACGACCGCAAACCGTGGTTGCAGGCGCTGAATGACGCCGCGTTCGCGATGCAGCGCACTAACAAAGTCTCCCTGATCGTCTGCTCCGCGCTAAAAAAAACCTATCGCGACCTGCTGCGCGACGGCAACCCAAACCTCTCTTTCATCTACCTGAAAGGAGATTTCGAGGTGATTGAAAGCCGCCTGAAGGCGCGTAAAGGTCACTTCTTCAAAACCCAGATGCTGGTGACGCAGTTTGAAGCGCTGCAGGAGCCGGGTGAAGACGAAAAAGACGTCTTAGTGGTTGATATCGATCAGTCACTGGAGGGTGTTGTTGCCAGCACCATCGAGGTCATTAATAAAAGGCAGTAAGTTTTGAGTACATTAACGCTAGTTTTGACAGCAGTAGGTTCGGTATTGCTGCTGCTGTTTTTAGTGATGAAGGCGCGCATGCACGCCTTTGTTGCTTTGATGGTGGTTTCTATTGGTGCTGGTCTCTTTTCCGGTATGCCGCTCGACAAGATCGCCGCGACGATGGAAAAAGGGATGGGCGGCACGCTGGGCTTCCTGGCGATTGTGGTCGCGCTGGGCGCGATGTTTGGCAAGATTTTGCACGAGACGGGCGCGGTCGACCAGATTGCCGTCAAGATGCTGAAATCCTT
Source organism: Enterobacter sp. EC_64 (assembly GCF_019584165.1). NCBI lineage: Bacteria > Pseudomonadati > Pseudomonadota > Gammaproteobacteria > Enterobacterales > Enterobacteriaceae > Enterobacter > Enterobacter sp. EC_64. The sequence continues at coordinate 74,368 of NZ_VDAS01000012.1, read as the reverse complement.
TGGCCACAGCCGCGCGCATTACGCGATCGGTCTGGCCGGTCTGATTTGCGCGCTGCCGCTGTTCTTCGAAGTGGCCGTTGTGCTGCTGATAAGCGTCGCCTTCTCCATGGCGCGCCATACCGGCACTAACCTCGTGAAGCTGGTCATTCCGCTGTTTGCGGGCGTGGCGGCGGCCGCAGCGTTTCTGCTGCCGGGGCCTGCCCCGATGCTGCTGGCTTCCCAGATGCACGCCGACTTTGGCTGGATGATCCTGATTGGCCTGTGCGCGGCAATCCCCGGGATGATTATTGCCGGTCCGCTGTGGGGCAACTTCATCAGCCGTTACGTTGAGCTGCACATTCCGGACGACATTACTGAGCTGCACCTGGGCGAGGGCAAAATGCCATCCTTCGGCTTCAGCCTGTCGCTGATCCTGCTGCCGCTGGTGCTGGTGGGCCTGAAAACCATCGCCGCGCGCTTTGTGCCGGTCGGTTCTACCGCCTACGAATGGTTTGAGTTCATTGGTCATCCGTTCACGGCGATCCTGGTGGCGTGCCTGGTGGCGATTTACGGCCTGGCGATGCGTCAGGGGATGCCAAAAGACCGGGTGATGGAGATCTGCGGTGCGGCGCTGCAGCCTGCGGGGATTATCCTGCTGGTGATCGGTGCAGGCGGCGTATTCAAGCAGGTGCTGGTGGATTCCGGCGTGGGCCCGGCTCTGGGCGAAGCGCTGACCGGGATGGGCTTGCCGATTGCGGTCACCTGCTTTGTGCTGGCTGCGGCGGTGCGTATCATCCAGGGTTCCGCCACCGTGGCGTGTTTAACCGCCGTGGGTCTGGTGATGCCGGTGATTGAACAGCTGAACTACTCCGGGGCCCAGATGGCTGCCCTCTCTATCTGTATCGCGGGTGGTTCGATTGTGGTCTCTCACGTTAACGACGCCGGCTTCTGGCTGTTCGGTAAGTTTACCGGCGCCACCGAAGCGCAAACCCTGAAAACCTGGACGCTGATGGAAACTATCCTCGGCACGACGGGTGCAATTGTCGGGATGATTGCCTTTACGCTGCTCAGCTAAATGCAATGATTTAACAAGGAAAAAAAAGGCCCGGTAGCGTCAGCGCTTACCGGGCCTTTTTATTATCCAGGGCGTCAGGCCGGGCCATAACCCGGCATTGTGTTACTCGCCCTGCGTGGCGCTCTCAATCGTTAAGCGCACGTCCGAGGTAATCAGCTCTGCCAGCATCTGGTACACCTTCAACGTCTCTTCCGGCTCGGCATCACCCGTATCGCTGATGAAGCCTTCATCGCGCAGCGTCAGCACCAGAGAACTGAAGACCGCTTTGTCGAAGAATTCAGGGGCGTTAATGCCATGCAGAACGGACAGGCGCTGGGCCAGCGTCCGGCTCTCTTTCTCCAGCGTACCGCGGTTGATGGACGGGTTCGCGCTCAGCAGCCAGAACGTGATGGCGTAGCGCTGCAGCGTTTCGCGCGCACCGGCCGCCAGCAGTTGCAGGGTGCGGGAGCGTGACGGATTGATGTGCAGCTCGTCGTTGTTCAGGGTAATCAGCCCCTGGCGACGCATCTCTTCCGTCATCTTATCCAGTTCTGTCGCCAGCTCATCCTTACTCCAGCGCAGGAACAGCTCCGCTTTCAGCATCGGATAGATGGTCTCAAGATGGCGCAATAGCTCCTGACGGGAGATATGACGATGCTGGGTAATAATGGCGGCCATGAGCGACGGCAGCATCAGCATATGCGTGATGTTGTTGCGGTAGTAGGTCATCAGCACCGCCTGCTCGCGCGGCAGAATGATGATGTCGCCGATCGTGTCCTTCTCCACTTCAAACTTGTTCATCTGCAACGCGTGATCGATAAGTTCACTGGCGGTTGCAGAAGGCACGGTCGAGTCAACCGAATACGGCACGTTACGCATCATATCCAGATAGCAATCCAGCTGCTCCGTGAGCTGTTCACGGGTCAGGGAACGCTGACGTGAAGCCAGAAGTGCCGTACAGCAGAGGTTCATGGCGTTAGCCGCACCGGCGTTGTTAATGCGCACCATCAGCTCGGACGCGATGCCGTTAACCGTTGGCGTCAGCCAGGCAGGACGCACCGCTTCGATAGGATCGATGGACTCGCGCCATTCCGGCACGTGATGGTTCAGGTAGGTCATCAGCGGCATCGGCTCGCCGAAGTTCACGTAGCCCTGACCGAGATTGCGCAGCTTGCTCAAGCCGCGCAGCATCTGCGGCAGGCTCTCTTTCTCTTTGGTCGCACCGCGCAGCTCTTTCGCGTACGTGCCCACTTCCATCACGTGCTCGTAGCCGATGTAGATAGGCACCAGCGTGATCGGACGGGTGCCTCCGCGCAGCATGGCCTGGATGGTCATCGACAGCGTGCCGGTCTTCGGATCGAGCAGACGACCGGTACGGGAACGACCGCCCTCCACGAAGTACTCCACGGAATAGCCGCGGCTGAACAGCTCGCCCAGATACTCGCGGAACACGGTGGAGTAGAGCTTGTTGCCCTTGAAGGTACGACGAATAAAGAACGCGCCCAGGCGACGGAAAATCGGGCCCGCGGGCCAGAAGTTCAGGTTGATACCGGCTGCGATGTGCGGTGGCACCAGCCCCTGGTGATAGAGCACGTAGGAAAGGAGCAGGTAGTCCATGTGGCTGCGGTGGCAGGGGACATAGACAATCTCATGGCCATCATGCGCCAGCTGACGCACGCGCTCGGCGTTATGGACGTTGATGCCCTGATACAGGCGGTTCCAGGTAAAGCCGAGAATACGATCGGACAGGCGAATCATCTCATAAGAGAAGTTCGCTGCGATCTCTTCCATCAGCGCAATGGCGTTCTGCTGAGCTTTCTCATGCGAAATTTTCTTGCTGCGCGCTTCGTCTTCAACGGCGCGGGCGATCGCTTTTGAAGCCAACAGCTTGTTGAACAGATCCTGACGCGCCGGAAGGCGTGGCCCTACGGCCGCCAGGCGCTGACGGGCGAAGTGCATACGCGCCACGCGCGCCAGTTTTTGCGCGATGATCTTGTCGGTGCCGTGCTCGTCCGCCATGCGACGCAGCGAAACGGAAGGAGAGAAGCGCACAAAGCTGTCGCGTCCCAGCCAGGAGACCGCGAAGAACTTCTGGATGCCGTTAAGCATGCGCAGCGGCGGATTCTCTTCGCCTTTTTCACGACCCGGACGACGACCAAACATCACCGATACCGGCACCATCTGCACATCCAGATCGGGGTTGCTGCGGTGCAGGTCGAGATAGTCATGGAACAGCTTGATGGACTCTTCTTTCGGCGTGTAATAGGTAAACACGCGCGGCCCGCCGTGGATGAAGACGTAGCGTGGCAGCAGCGTACCGTCAACTTCCAGCGGTTCAAGCGGGTCAGGTAAGTCATGCGCCAGACACTGGGCGCGAAGCGTCAGTAAGTCTGCCTTCGAGTTATAAGGCAAAACGTACATAATAGGGCGCGACGTATCGAGCCCCAGTTCCAGCGCGGGTTCTGCTGGGATAGACTTGCTTTTTACCAGGATGCTTAATGGTAAATTAAGTAATTTGTAGTAAATTCGTGGCCAGCCGGACATAAACGATGTAAAGCCTCTGGTTAATAATGCAATTGCGGCGCAAGGATAACAGAAAGCGCGCAAAATTTCTGTTGTTACCCGTCATACTTCAGGCTGTAGCGAAACGCGCTCCGCCTCATGTTAATGACGCTCTTTTTTAAAAAAGGTTCTTTTAATGGCCAATAATACCACTGGGTTAACGCGTATCATCAAAGCCGCCGGCTATTCATGGAAAGGTTTCCGTGCCGCATGGGTCAACGAAGCCGCTTTTCGCCAGGAGGGTGTCGCCGCAATCATCGCGGTGATCGTTGCCTGTTTCCTTGATGTTGATGCGATTACCCGCGTACTGCTTATCGGTTCCGTACTTCTGGTGATGATAGTGGAAATTCTTAATAGCGCTATTGAGGCCGTTGTTGATCGCATTGGTTCCGATTTCCATGAGCTTTCAGGCCGTGCAAAAGACATGGGCTCTGCTGCCGTGTTGCTGGCGATTATCACTGCCGTTATCACCTGGGTCACCCTGCTTTGGTCACATTTCCGATGAGCCTCGAGGAATAATTAAGTCCCTGGTTTTTTGTGCAGTTTTTGGTTCCAAAATCGCCTTTGACTGTATATACTCACAGCATAACTGTATATACACCCAGGGGGCGGAATGAAAGCGTTAACGACCAGGCAGCAAGAGGTGTTTGATCTCATTCGGGATCATATCGGCCAGACGGGTATGCCACCCACGCGTGCGGAAATCGCGCAGCGTCTGGGCTTCCGTTCTCCGAATGCTGCCGAGGAACACCTGAAAGCGCTGGCGCGTAAGGGTGTGATTGAGATTGTGTCAGGCGCGTCGCGTGGTATCCGCCTGCTGGTGGAAGAAGAGACGGGCATTCCGCTGATAGGCCGCGTTGCTGCAGGTGAGCCGCTGCTGGCACAACAGCATATTGAAGGTCACTACCAGGTCGATCCCGGCATGTTCAAACCGAGCGCTGATTTCCTGCTGCGCGTCAGCGGCATGTCGATGAAAGACATCGGCATTCTTGATGGCGATCTGCTTGCGGTGCATAAAACCCAGGACGTGCGAAACGGCCAGGTGGTGGTCGCACGCATTGATGACGAAGTGACCGTTAAGCGTCTGAAAAAGCAGGGTAACACTGTTCAGTTGCTGCCCGAAAACAGCGAGTTCACCCCGATTGTGGTCGACCTCCGCGAACAGAGCTTCTCTATTGAAGGTCTGGCGGTAGGCGTGATTCGCAACGGTGAATGGCTGTAATCTCTTCCTGACAGGCTACGCTTCTGCTGTAGCCTGCTTCATCCTCCTTTCCCGGTATTTTGCATGTCACTACTGACGGCATCAGATAAGGCATTGTGGCGTCTTGCCCTGCCGATGATTTTCTCCAATATTACCGTGCCCTTGCTGGGGCTGGTTGATACTGCCGTTATAGGCCATCTTGATTCACCGGTTTATCTTGGCGGCGTGGCGATTGGCGCGACGGCAACCAGCTTCCTGTTTATGCTGCTGCTCTTTTTGCGCATGAGTACCACCGGTCTTACCGCACAGGCTTATGGCGCGAAAGATCCGCTGCGTCTGGCGCGCGCACTGGTGCAGCCGCTGATCCTCGCGCTTGGCGCGGGTGCGTTAATCGTTGTATTGCGGGCCCCCCTGATCGATCTTGCGCTTCATATCGTCGGTGGCAGCGAAGCGGTACTGGCGCAGGCGCGACGGTTCCTGGAAATCCGCTGGCTCAGCGCACCCGCCTCGCTGGCAAACCTGGTTCTGCTGGGGTGGCTACTGGGCGTGCAGTACGCCCGCGCGCCCGTGATTTTGCTGGTGGTGGGTAATCTGCTCAACATTGTTCTGGACGTCTGGCTGGTCATGGGTCTGCATATGAACGTGCAGGGCGCGGCGCTGGCGACGGCGATTGCCGAATACGGGACCTTTATCATTGGCTTGTGGATGGTCCGGCGTGTGCTGGCCATGCGCGGGATCTCCCTGGCGCTGCTCAAAACCGCATGGCGCGGCAATATCCGTAAGCTGCTGGCGCTCAACCGTGACATCATGTTGCGCTCGCTTCTTCTTCAGCTCTGCTTTGGTGCGCTGACGGTTTTCGGGGCTCGACTGGGGCCGGAAATCGTTGCGGTGAATGCGGTATTGATGACGCTTCTGACCTTTACCGCCTATGCGCTGGACGGCTTTGCCTACGCGGTTGAAGCGCATTCCGGACAGGCGTACGGCGCGCGCGAAAGCGGGCAGCTACGGGAGGTCTGGCGGGCTGCCTGCCGTCAGTCGGGGCTGGTGGCGCTGGCCTTTGGTCTGGTTTACGCCTGCTTCGGTGAGCAAATCGTTGCATTGCTTACCTCTCTCCCTGCGCTGCGCGAGCTGGCGAGCCACTATCTGATCTGGCAAGTCGTCTTACCGGTGGTTGGCGTCTGGTGTTATCTGCTGGACGGCATGTTTATTGGGGCGACGCGCGGAGCCGAAATGCGCAACAGTATGGCTGTCGCGGCGGCCGGATTTGGCCTGACGCTCCTGACGCTCCCCTGGCTGGGGAATCATGGTTTATGGCTGGCCCTGGCCGTCTTCCTCTCGCTGCGCGGATTATCGCTGGCGTTTATCTGGCACCGGCACTGGCAAAACAATACCTGGTTTCCCTCGCGCTCCGATATATCGTGACGGTTAAAGATTCCGAATATGAAATTAACCACGGAATCCTTAACTACAATAATTATCACGTCCAGCAGAAAAGAACGTAACGGACGTTACGACCCGACGCTTAACGAAGAGGACACGATGATGAATAAAGACGAAATCGGCGGCAACTGGAAGCAGTTCAAAGGTAAAGCGAAAGAACAGTGGGGTAAGCTGACGGATGACGACATGACCGTCATCGAAGGTAAACGCGATCAGCTTGTCGGTAAAATCCAGGAGCGTTACGGCTACGCAAAAGACCAGGCGGAAAAAGAAGTGGGCGACTGGGAAAAACGCAACGACTACCGCTGGTAACCGGGTTACACCCGAAAGTACAAGGAAGTACACCCTGAGGGCGGCCATGAGCCGCCTTTTCATTTGCCGCTAACGCGGCTTTTTCTTCACCAGGATAGAGTGGTCGTGCTGACACGCGTCCTGATGGCGACAGGCTTCCACCTCCACGCACGCGGAACAGAGCCCGTGCGCTTCAATCACGTTATGACGCAGGGCAAAGCCCATTTTCGCTGCCAGCGTATGCATAATATCTTCCACGCCTTCCGCAGCCTCTTCTTTCACCACGCCGCAGCGGTCACAGATAAACATCGCCGATGTGTGGGTGGGCTGATCGAACAGATGGCATAGCACATAGCTGTTGGTAGATTCCACCTTGTGCACGAACCCTTGTTCAAGCAGGAAATCTAGCGCGCGATAGACCGTCGGCGGCTTTGCCTGCGGCTCGCTTTCGCGGAGCAGATCCAGAAGATCGTAGGCGCTGATGGCACCCTGCTGCAGGCTCATCAGACGTAATACTTCAAGGCGCTGCGGAGTCAGGCGCACATTGCGTTGCGCACACAGCTTTTCGGCCTGCGCTAACAGCTCTTTTGTGGACTTATCCATGTAGCACCCCGGATGTTATAGGACGGAAAACCTTCACTTTATCATGTTCTGCTAAAAACACCGAGATCCGCCAGTCTGTGCTATACCTGACCCATCGAAAACCGGGAGAACCAGAATGAAAAGACCTGACTGCATTCGACACTGGCGCGACGTGGAAGGCGCGGATGACTCGACCTACCCCGACAGCGATGAGCTGTTTTCCATTGGTGCACCGCTGGCTCGCAAGCTTGGGCTCGGGCGTATTGGCATCCATCATGAGCGCCTGCCGCCTGGGCGCAGAACGTCCTATCCGCATGCGGAGAGCGACGAAGAAGAGTTTGTTTACGTGCTCGAAGGCTACCCTGAAGCCTGGATTAACGGCCACTTGTGGAAACTGGAGCCTGGCGACAGCGTAGGTTTTCCCGCCGGAACCGGCATCTGTCATACCTTTATCAACAACACGGACGATGAGGTTCGGCTCCTGGTCGTTGGCGAGGCCAACAAGAAGCACAACCGCATCTACTACCCGCTCAACCCCGTGTATGCCGCCACGCGGGAAGATCGCTGGGTAGATCATCCCCCGCAGTTTTTTGGGCCGCATGATGGAAAACCTGGGAAAAAATAATTTCCTCTTCTATAAATATTGAGGGCCGTCACAAAATATAACAGGCCGTAAGGGAGTTTTACTTAGGGAAAGAAATAGCGGGTCTTTTACTACTTATTCACAGCAATAGTTCGTTCCTGTTTGGGTGATAACAGACAGGGGTTATTTCATAACAGACTATAACGGGCATACTGTGAAAAAAAATTTTAAATTTTCGGTGGTTAGCATTGCTGTCTCCTTGTTTATGGCAAATCAGGCGGGAGCAGCCAATACCTGGACAGAATCACGCAGCGACGCAATGGGTGGCACCGGCGTGGCTTCGGGAAGCTATGGTAGTGGGGCGTTAATCAACCCCGCGCTGCTGGCAAAGGCAAAACCGGACGATGATGTGACGGTCATATTGCCTTCGGTTGGCGCGCAAATCACGGATGAAGACAATCTTCAGGACGAGATTGATAACATCAACGACAAAATTAATCACTACAAGGATGTGGTTGATAATCTCACGCCACGAGAAATTATCACCAATCCATTAGGTTCCATTAATCAATTCCAGGGCGCGGCCAAAGATCTGGCCGATGAGCTGGACTATCTCAAAGGCAAAACCGCACGCGCAACGGCAGGGGCAGGGCTTGCGGTGAGTATCCCTAACGATGTCCTTTCGGTAGCCTTCATGGCGAAAGGCTATGCCCATGGCCGGGTGAGCTCGTCTATCGATCAGCAAGATATTGATTACCTTCGCCGTATTCAACGAAGCAATGTCGTGGCTGCCGGTGTCGCGCTGGACGCTGCGCTGAATGGTACGGATCAGATCACCAAAAACCTCAACTCAACGGCATCCGGCCGGGCGGCGATAGTCTCCGATTACGGTGTTGCTGTTGCCCGTCAGTTCGATCTGGGTGGCGTCCCGGTTTCCGTGGGGGTTACGCCAAAACTGCAAAAAACCTGGGTCTATAACTACACCACGTCAATCTACGATTACGACAGTAACAAGTGGAACGACAGCCGCTACCGCACTGACGATACGGGCTTCAACGTGGATGCCGGTATTGCGGCCGATTTCGGCGAACACTGGACCGTGGGCGTGAGCGGACAAAACCTGATGTCGCGTGATATCGACACCAAAGACATCCGTATTCGCAACGGCCGTACGGGAGAAGTGGTGAGCTATAAAGACACCTATCAGATCCGTCCGCTGGTGACCGCCGGTGCTGCCTGGCACAACGACCTGGTGACGCTGACCGCCGATGGCGATCTGACCGAAACCAAAGGCTTCAAGAGCGAAGATACGTCGCAGTACGTGGGTGTCGGTGCCGAGGTGACGCCGCTGAGCTGGCTGGCGGTGCGTGCGGGTTATCGTGCCGACGTGAAGGGTAACGACAGCAATGTCTTTACCGGCGGTGTCGGTTTCGCGCCGTTTAGCACCGTGCATGTTGACCTGATGGGCCTGTACGGTGAAGACGAAACCTGGGGCGCAGGGGCTCAGCTGAGCATGACGTTCTAAAGTCCACCGGAGGCGCTGCGCCTCCGGCTTTTCTTTGTGCTATAGTAGCGCCCCTTTTCCACCAGATGCTTAAAACTTCGCCATGTCGTCAGAATTACAGACCGCTTTCCCTGCACACCGTTTTTCCATTGCGCCGATGCTCGACTGGACGGACAGACACTGCCGCTATTTCCTGCGCCAGCTCTCCCGCCGTACGCTGCTGTACACCGAAATGGTGACCACAGGCGCAATCATTCACGGCAAGGGCGACTATCTGGCCTATAGCGAAGAAGAGCATCCGGTTGCCCTGCAATTGGGCGGCAGCGATCCGGCCGCCCTGGCGCAGTGCGCGAAGCTGGCTGAAGCGCGCGGCTACGACGAGATCAACCTCAACGTTGGCTGCCCATCCGATCGCGTGCAAAACGGCATGTTCGGCGCCTGCCTGATGGGGAACGCGCAGCTGGTGGCGGACTGTATCAAGGCGATGCGCGACGTCGTTTCCATTCCGGTGACGGTCAAAACCCGCATCGGCATTGACGACCAGGACAGCTACGAATTCCTGTGCGATTTCATCAATACGGTCTCCGGCAAGGGCGAATGCGAGATGTTCATCATCCATGCGCGAAAAGCCTGGCTCTCCGGCCTGAGCCCGAAAGAGAACCGTGAAATCCCGCCGCTGGACTACCCGCGCGTGTATCGGCTGAAGCGTGACTTCCCGCACCTGACGATGTCCATTAACGGCGGCATCAAGTCGCTGGAAGAGGCCAAAGCGCATCTCGAACATATGGATGGGGTGATGGTCGGGCGCGAGGCGTATCAGAACCCGGGCATTCTGGCGACGGTCGATCGCGAAATCTTTGGCATCGAAGGTGCAGACACCGATCCGGTTGGCGTCGTGCGTGCGATGTATCCTTACATTGAGCGCGAGCTGAGCAACGGTACGTATCTCGGCCATATCACTCGCCATATGCTTGGGCTGTTCCAGGGCATTCCGGGCGCGCGTCAGTGGCGTCGCTACCTGAGCGAAAACGCCCATAAAGCCGGGGCCGATATTGAGGTGCTGGAACATGCGTTGCGCCTGGTGGCGGACAAGCGATAACTTTCGCTAAAAGTTCGTCAAATTCACCACGCCCTGCGAATTCTCGCGGGGCGTTTTGCTTTAAGAACAACACGTTATGTCTGGCATGATTCTTGTAATGTTTGCTGCATCATTCGGGAACTCGTGGGAGAGCACCATGCTGGAACTACTTTTTGTGATTGGCTTTTTTGTCATGCTGTTAGCAACGGGCATTTCGCTGCTCGGCATTCTGGCGGCTATCGTGGTGGCGTCGGTCGTCATGTTTATTGGCGGATTGTTTGCCCTGACGATCAAACTGCTGCCGTGGTTACTGCTGGCCGTCGCGGCGGTGTGGGTGATACGGGCGATTAAATCGCCAAAAGTGCCCAGTTATCAGCGCAATAACCGCTTCCGTTACTAAGGTATTGAGGGGTTCGTCACAGAGTTGTAACTTTTCCGGCAGCCTGGCTTAGAACAGAATAGGATTTACTTATCGAATCTGTCACTATGACTGCCGTTAAAGAATTCATCGCGCTGTACCCTACATACAGCCGAACTACAAAAAGAAAGGGCTTCCCACGGGAAGCCCAATTTCTTTTTGGGGCTCAGGGAATCAATAAACTCGACCCCTGCGTTGCCCGGCTCTCCAGCACCTCATGCGCACGCTGCGCATCGGCTAGCGGGTATTTCTGCGCTTCTGCCACATCCACCTTAATGACGCCGCTGGCGATCAGCGAGAACAGCTCGTTGCTGGCTTCCTCAAGTTCTTCCCGGTTGGTGATGTAGCCTTGCAGGGAAGGGCGCGTGACGTACAGCGAGCCTTTCTGGTTAAGGATGCCCAGATTCACGCCGGTGACTGCGCCTGACGCATTCCCGAAGCTCACCATCAGCCCACGACGCTGCAGGCAGTCCAGCGACGCTTCCCAGGTGTCTTTCCCTACCGAGTCATACACCACGCGCACCTTTTTGCCGCTGGTGATCTCCTTCAGCCGTTCGACAATGCTCTCTTCACGGTAGTTAATCACCTGCCAGGCGCCCGCCTGCAGCGCGCGCTGGGCTTTTTGGGCATTGCCCACGGTGCCGATCAGTTTTGCGCCCAGCGCTTTTGCCCACTGACAGGCGATGAGCCCGACGCCACCCGCCGCGGCATGAAACAGGAACTGCTCGTCGGGTTTAATTTCATAGGTTTTGCGCAGCAGGTAGTAAACGGTTAACCCTTTCAGAAAGGAGGCCGCCGCCTGCTCAAAGGAGATGGCGTTGGGCAGCAGGGCGGCTTTATCCGCCGGGACGTTGTGGACGGAGCTGTAAGCGCCCAGCGGAGATTGCGCGTACACCACGCGGTCGCCTTCTTTAATATGCTTAACCGTGCTGCCCACTTTGACGACGACGCCGGCCGCCTCGGTGCCCAGTCTACTCGGCATCGATGGAGGCGGGTAGAGCCCGCCGCGAATATAGGTGTCGATGTAGTTTATGCCGATGGCTTTGTTTTCAACCTGCACTTCGTTTTCGCCAGGCGCGGTGGGGGTGAACTCCACCGCGTTGAGTACGTCAGGGCCACCATGCTTGTGAAATTCAATACGTGTTGCCATGCTTCCTCCAGAATGTGGTAATCTTTCGACCCACTCTTTATCTCGGTAACTCCATTCACTATGGCAGGAAACAAACCCTTCAACAAACAGACTGAACCTCGCGAGCGTGATTTCCAGGTCGCAGGGTTAAAAGTCCCGCCGCACTCGATTGAAGCGGAACAGTCGGTGTTGGGCGGTTTAATGCTGGATAATGAGCGCTGGGACGACGTCGCCGAGCGCGTGGTGTCTGAGGATTTCTACACCCGTCCGCACCGTCATATCTTTACCGAAATGGCGCGCCTGCAGGAGTCGGGTAGCCCGATTGACCTGATCACGCTCGCGGAATCGCTGGAGCGTCAGGGACAGCTGGACAGCGTCGGCGGGTTTGCCTATCTGGCAGAACTGTCAAAAAACACGCCAAGTGCGGCGAACATCAGCGCTTATGCTGACATCGTGCGTGAACGCGCCGTTGTCCGCGAGATGATCTCGGTGGCGAATGAGATCGCCGAAGCGGGTTTTGATCCGCAGGGTCGCACCAGTGAAGACCTGCTCGACCTTGCCGAGTCCCGCGTCTTCAAAATCGCCGAAAGCCGCGCCAACAAAGACGAAGGCCCCAAAAATATCGCCGACGTCCTCGACGCCACCGTTGCCCGTATCGAACAGCTGTTCCAGCAGCCGCACGACGGTGTGACCGGGGTGAACACCGGCTATGACGATCTCAACAAGAAAACCGCCGGTCTGCAGCCGTCGGATTTGATTATCGTCGCCGCGCGTCCGTCGATGGGTAAAACGACATTTGCGATGAACCTCGTCGAAAATGCGGCGATGTTGCAGGATAAGCCGGTACTGATTTTCAGCCTTGAGATGCCCTCCGAGCAGATCATGATGCGTTCTCTGGCATCGCTGTCGCGCGTGGACCAGACCCGCATCCGTACCGGTCAGCTCGACGATGAGGACTGGGCGCGCATCTCCGGCACCATGGGCATTCTGCTGGAAAAACGTAACATCTATATTGATGACTCCTCCGGCCTGACGCCGACGGAAGTCCGTTCCCGCGCGCGTCGTATCGCCCGTGAACACGGCGGTATCGGCCTTATCATGATCGACTACCTTCAGCTGATGCGCGTCCCGTCGCTCTCCGACAACCGTACGCTGGAGATCGCTGAAATTTCCCGCTCGCTCAAGGCGTTAGCCAAAGAGCTGCACGTGCCGGTGGTGGCGCTGTCGCAGCTTAACCGCTCTCTGGAACAACGTGCCGACAAGCGCCCGGTCAACTCTGACCTGCGTGAATCCGGCTCCATCGAGCAGGATGCCGACTTAATCATGTTTATCTACCGTGATGAGGTTTATCACGAGAACAGCGACCTGAAAGGGATCGCCGAAATTATTATTGGTAAACAACGTAACGGCCCGATCGGGACGGTACGTCTGACCTTTAACGGACAGTGGTCGCGTTTCGACAACTATGCCGGTCCTCAATATGATGATGAGTAATTTCTAAGGAATTCAAATGCAAGCGGCAACTGTTGTGATTAACCGCCGCGCTCTGCGACACAACCTGCAACGTCTGCGTGAACTGGCACCCGCCAGCAAGCTCGTTGCAGTCGTGAAAGCGAACGCTTACGGACACGGTCTTCTTGAGACCGCGCGAACGCTCCCCGATGCCGACGCCTTTGGCGTCGCCCGATTTGAAGAAGCCCTCCGCCTGCGCGCGGGGGGGATTACCCAACCGATTCTGCTCCTCGAAGGCTTTTTCGAAGCCGCCGATCTGCCAACCATCGCAGATCAGCATCTGCACACGGCGGTACACAACGAAGAACAGCTGGCCGCACTGGAAACCGCCGAGCTGAGCGAGCCGGTGACCGTGTGGATGAAGCTTGATACGGGCATGCATCGTCTGGGCGTGCGTCCGGAAAGTGCGGAAGCGTTTTATCAGCGTTTATGCCGGTGTAAAAACGTGCGCCAGCCGGTGAATATGGTCAGCCACTTCGCCCGTGCCGATGAGCCCGAGTGCGGTGCGACCGAGCGGCAGCTGGATATCTTTAACACCTTCTGCGAAGGCAAGCCGGGGATGCGCTCGATCGCCGCATCCGGCGGGATCCTGCTGTGGCCGCAGTCGCATTTCGACTGGGCGCGACCGGGCATCATTCTTTACGGCGTGTCGCCGCTGGATAATAAACCCTGGGGGCCGGACATGGGTTTCCAGCCGGTGATGTCTCTGGTGTCTACTCTGATTGCCGTGCGAGAACACAAAGCCGGTGAACCGGTGGGCTATGGTGGCACCTGGACCAGCGAGCGCGACACGCGTCTCGGCGTGGTGGCGATGGGCTACGGCGACGGCTATCCGCGCGCTGCACCAACGGGTACGCCGGTGCTGGTCAACGGTCGCGAGGTGAAGATCGTTGGCCGCGTGGCGATGGACATGATTTGCGTCGATCTGGGGCCAGAAGCGCAGGATAAACCCGGCGACGATGTGGTGATGTGGGGGGAAGGTTTACCCGTTGAACGTATTGCTGAAATCACTAAAGTGAGTGCTTACGAACTTATCACCCGCCTGACGTCGCGGGTGGCGATGAAGTACATCGACTAACATTTCATTCCAGGGAAGGATAATGTCCCCTTCAGAAATCGCTGCATGTCTGGCCTATGCTCTCTCCGTCTGGCTGGCCGCCAGAAACAATATCCATACGTGGTGGATAGGCATCATCGGTAGCGGGCTTTATGCCTGGGTCTTCTATTCTGTGCAGCTTTATGCTGACGTTACCCTTCAGTTCTTTTTCATCATAACGAGCATAACCGGCTGGCTGCATTGGCTTAAAGGCAATCATGGAGAGGTCTTGTCTGTCCGTCGTACCAGACCGGGACATTTTTTTATGCTTTTAGCCTGCGCCGTAAGCGTAGCAGCGGCGTACGGGTGGATATTGCATCTCTATACCAATGCATGGGCCCCCTGGCTGGACTCCATCATTTTGACATTCAGCATTCTTGCTCAGTTTATGTTGATGGGACGGCGTCTGGAAAACTGGTACATCTGGCTTGCCGTTAACACGCTGGCAGTACCGCTGTACGCGACGAGAGAACTGTATCTGACCGCCGGTTTATATCTGGTGTTTTGGTTTAATGCGTGGCACGGACTGTATCAGTGGCGCAAGGAGATCCGTGCGCAATGACGCTGTATGCCAACGGCCTGGTGGTAGGCAAATTCGCACCATTACATGCAGGCCATGAAGCGCTTATCAATACGGCACTTGAGCAGTGCGAGACGGTCTGTATCATCAGCTATTCGTCGCCGGAAATACGCGGTTACGAACCTGAAAAGCGGCTTAACTGGTTAACAACGCGCTTTCCGCAATGTCGCCACCTCGTGCTTTCGCCGCATGTGTTGGCTGCATATGGCCTTGCGCCACCGCCACCGAATGACGCTGATGACGATCTTCACCGGCATTATGTTGCAACGCTGTGTGAGGACATTTTGCACTGTCAGCCAGAGGCGGTATTTACTGCCGAAGACTATGGAGACGGGTTTGCCGCTTTCCTGAGCCAGCGTTTCGGACGACCGGTTGCGCACGTGCGTCTCCAGCGTCAACGGGGACCAGAGGCCCCTTCGGGAACGCTCATCCGTTCTGATGTTCATCGTTATCGTAAGATGATGTCCCCAGAGGTGTACCGCAGCTTTGTTTTTCGTATCTGCTTATTAGGTGGAGAATCGACGGGCAAAAGCACGCTAGCAAAGGCTCTGGCGCAGACGCTAAACGTTCCGTACGTTGCAGAGTATGGCCGTGAACACTGGGAAGCGAAGAACGGTATCCTGGATCGGGAGGATTTGCTGCATATTGCCCGCGAGCAAGTACGTCGGGAGGCATTAGCCTGCACGGCGCCTTATCTGGTCTGTGATACCTCACCTTTAACGACCCTGTTTTACGCACTCGATCAGTTTGGCAGCGCGCCGCAGGCGTTAAAGGAGTTAGCTGAACGAGACTATGCGCTGGTCGTACTTTGCGGAGATGAATTTCCGTTTGTGCAGGATGGCACCCGGCAGGGCGAGGCGTTTCGCCACCGACAGCAAGTATGGTATGAAGCAGAGCTGTCGGCACGAAATATTCCTTTTCTGCGCGTGCAGGGCTCACTGCCTGAGCGAATCGATCACATTTGCCGATATATCCAGGGACCGATCTGATATCGCTCTCGACCTTCATCTGCTTCCGGTTTATTGTTGAAATCCCTGCCTCATCGAATTCCGGAGAACCATCGCGTGTTTCAGAAAGTTGACGCCTATGCCGGCGACCCTATCCTCTCCTTAATGGAGCGTTTCAAAGAAGATCCTCGCAGCGACAAAGTGAACCTCAGCATCGGTCTGTATTACAACGAGGATGGCATTATTCCTCAATTAAAAGCCGTTGCCGAAGCCGAAGCGCGTCTGAACGCGGTTCCACACGGCGCGTCTCTTTATCTGCCGATGGAAGGGCTAAACGCTTATCGCCACACCATTGCACCGCTGCTGTTCGGCGCCGATCACGCTGTGCTCGCGCAAAAACGCGTGGCGACCATCCAGACGCTGGGCGGCTCGGGTGCGCTGAAAGTGGGTGCAGACTTCCTGAAAAAATACTTCCCGGATTCAGGCGTGTGGGTCAGCGACCCGACGTGGGAAAACCACGTTGCGATCTTCGAGGGCGCGGGCTTTAAGGTGGCGACCTATCCGTGGTTCGACAGCGAAACGAACGGCGTGCGCGTTGACGCGCTGCTGGAAAAGCTGAACACGCTGCCAGCGCGCAGTATTGTGCTGCTGCACCCATGCTGCCATAACCCAACCGGGGCGGATCTCACCAATGCCCAGTGGGATGCGGTGATCGAGGTGCTGAAGACCCGCGACCTGATCCCGTTCCTCGACATTGCCTACCAGGGCTTTGGCGCGGGTATGGAAGAAGACGCCTATGCCATCCGTGCCGCTGCCAGCGCCGGGCTGCCTGTACTGGTGAGTAACTCCTTCTCTAAGATCTTCTCCCTGTACGGTGAACGCGTTGGTGGCCTGTCCGTGGTGTGTGAAGACGCCGAAGCGGCGGGCCGCGTGCTGGGCCAGCTGAAAGCGACGGTGCGCCGTATCTACTCCAGCCCGCCAAACTTTGGTGCTCAGGTGGTGGCGACGGTTCTCGGTGACGAAACGCTGAAAGCATCCTGGCTTGCCGAAGTGGAGGCGATGCGTAAGCGCATCCTGTCGATGCGTCAGGAGCTGGTTAACGTCCTGAAAGAGGCTGTGCCAGGGCATAACTTCGACTATCTGCTCAAGCAGCGCGGGATGTTCAGCTATACCGGACTGAGCGCGGCGCAGGTCGATCGCCTGCGCGAAGAGTTCGGTGTCTACCTGATCGCCAGCGGCCGTATGTGCGTGGCGGGCCTGAATGCCAGCAACGTTCACCGCGTGGCGCAGGCGTTTGCAGCTGTGATGTAAGTACTCACTACTTTTTATCGCCCTCTCCCTGTGGGAGAGGGCATCAGGCCGCAGAAAATCTTGCCCGGTGGCGGCTGCGCCTGCGCCTTACCGGGCCTACATCACTCATCCACACTTTGTGATCGTCTTCTTTTTATTCCGCTTCATAAGCAAAAACTCCTTCCCTTCACCTCCCGCTGGGGTTAAGGTCGGATAGTTTTTTGACCATTCACTCAAAATAAAACGATAACAAGCTGAATATTCAGGGGAAAATATGCGCAAGATCACACTGGCGCTCAGCGCCGCCTGCTTATTGTTCTCACTTAATAGCGCCGTCGTCGCACGTGCCTCGGCGCCGACGCCGCTTTACACCGGCACCACCGCCGCCATGCTTGCCGAACAGGCGCCCATTCACTGGGTCTCCGTGGCCCAAATCGAAAACAGCCTGATGGGACGCGCGCCAATGGCCGTGGGCTTCGACATTGACGATACCGTGCTGTTCTCAAGCCCTGGCTTCTGGCGCGGCAAAAAAATGTATTCACCGGACAGCGAAGCGTATCTGAAGAATCCGGAGTTCTGGGAAAAAATGAATAACGGCTGGGACGAGTACAGCATCCCGAAAGAGGTCGCCCGGGCGCTTATTGCTATGCACGTTAAGCGCGGTGACAGCATTTACTTCGTTACCGGCCGTAGCCAGACCAAAACGGAAACCGTCTCCAGAACACTGCAGGACGATTTCCAGATCCCGGCTGCCAATATGAATCCGGTCATTTTTGCGGGTGACAAAGAGGGGCAAAACACCAAAATCCAGTGGCTGGAAAAGAAAAACATCAAAGTGTTTTATGGCGATTCGGATAACGACATTACCGCCGCGCAGGATGCTGGTGCCAGAGGGATCAGGGTGTTACGCGCGTCTAACTCGACCTATCGACCGCTGCCGATGGCCGGAAAGTTTGGTGAAGAGGTGATCGTCAACTCGGAGTATTAAGCCTCTGGCAGCGAGTTTGACTCTTTTTTAATCAAATCTCGCTGCTGCGGGTTTTACCTTTCGCCTTCTTGCTGCACACTTAGAAAGATTCATCTTTCATTACGGAGCAGCAGATGTGGTATCAACAGACCCTGACCTTAAGCGCTAAACCACGCGGTTTTCACCTGGTGACGGATGAAGTCATCGGGCAGCTCCGCGACCTGTCGCGGGTCAAAACGGGTTTGCTGCATCTGCTGCTTCAGCACACGTCAGCCTCTCTCACGCTGAATGAAAATTGCGATCCCACCGTCCGGTCTGACATGGAGCGTCATTTTCTGAAGAGCGTCCCGGACAACGCGCCCTACGAGCATGACTATGAGGGTGCGGACGATATGCCTTCGCATATCAAATCTTCCCTGCTGGGCGTATCGCTGATGCTGCCGGTCCACAACGGACGGCTGCTGTTGGGCACGTGGCAGGGGATCTGGCTGGGAGAGCATCGCATTCACGGTGGTTCGCGTAAAATTATCGCCACGCTACAAGGGGAATAAAGATGACAATTTCGGAGATACTTCAGTACTGCATGAGCAAGCCCGGCGCGGAGCAGAGCGTCCATAGCGACTGGAAAGCCACGCAGGTTAAGGTGGGGGATGTGCTGTTTGCGATGGTGAAAGAGGTAGAAGGCCGTCCGGCGGCGTCGCTGAAAACCAGCCCTGAACTGGCGGATTTACTGCGTCAGCAGCATGATGACGTGAGGCCGAGCCAGCACCTCAATAAGGCGCACTGGAGCACCGTCTATCTGGATGGATCGATTCCAGGCTCGCAAATTTACTACTTGGTGGACGCGTCCTATCAGCAGGCGGTTGAGCTGCTGCCGGAAACGACCCGACAGCAACTCTCCGTGTGACAATTACAGCAACGGTTTAAGGAAGCGCGCGGTGTGCGAGGCTTCGCACTCTGCAACGGTCTCTGGCGTACCGGAGACGAGGATTTCACCGCCGCCGCTGCCGCCTTCCGGGCCAAGATCGACAATCCAGTCCGCGGTTTTAATCACGTCCAGGTTATGTTCGATGACCACGATGGTGTTGCCCTGATCGCGCAGCTGATGCAGCACGTCCAGCAGCTGCTGGATGTCGGCAAAGTGCAGACCGGTGGTCGGCTCATCCAGGATATACAGCGTCTGGCCGGTACCGCGTTTTGACAGCTCGCGCGCCAGCTTCACGCGCTGCGCTTCACCGCCGGACAGCGTCGTGGCGGACTGCCCCAGACGAATGTAGGTCAGGCCGACGTCCATCAGCGTCTGCAGCTTACGCGCCAGCGCGGGAACGGCGTCAAAGAACTCGCGCGCCTCTTCGATGGTCATATCCAGCACTTCGTGGATGGTCTTGCCCTTGTATTTAATCTCCAGCGTTTCGCGGTTATAGCGCTTGCCTTTGCACTGGTCGCACGGCACGTAGATATCCGGCAGGAAGTGCATCTCAACCTTGATCACGCCGTCGCCCTGGCACGCTTCACAGCGACCGCCGCGCACGTTAAAGCTGAAACGTCCCGGCGTGTAGCCGCGTGAACGCGCTTCCGGCACACCGGCAAAAAGTTCACGTACGGGCGTGAAAACACCGGTATAGGTTGCCGGGTTAGAGCGTGGCGTACGGCCAATCGGGCTCTGGTCGATGTCGATAACCTTATCGAAATGCTCCAGCCCCTGAATGTCACGGTACGGTGCAGGTTCGGCCAGCGTCGCGCCGTTCAGCGCCGTCTGCGCAATCGGGAACAGCGTATCGTTGATCAGCGTCGATTTACCGGAACCGGACACGCCGGTGATACAGGTAAACAGGCCCACCGGCAGCGTCAGGGTAACGTCTTTCAGGTTGTTGCCGCGCGCGCCGGTCAGCTTCAGCACTTTTTCCGGGTTCGCCGCCACGCGCTGTTTTGGTACTTCAATCTTGCGCTTGCCGCTCATGTACTGGCCGGTCAGCGACTCGGGCACCGCCATAATGTCCTTCAGCGTGCCTTCCGCCACCACCTGGCCGCCGTGCACGCCAGCGCCAGGGCCGATGTCGATCACGTGGTCTGCGGCGCGGATCGCGTCTTCGTCGTGCTCCACCACAATCACCGTGTTGCCGAGGTTACGCAGGTGGACCAGGGTGCCGAGCAGGCGCTCGTTGTCGCGCTGGTGCAGGCCGATGGACGGCTCATCCAGCACGTACATCACGCCCACCAGGCCCGCGCCAATCTGGCTCGCCAGACGAATACGCTGGGCTTCACCGCCGGAGAGCGTTTCTGCCGAGCGTGAAAGCGTCAGGTAGTTCAGGCCGACGTTCACCAGGAACTTCAGGCGATCGCCAATCTCTTTCAAGACTTTTTCAGCAATTTTGGCGCGCTGGCCGGACAGCTTCAGGTTATTGAAGAAGTCCATCGCGTGGCCGATGCTCATGTCTGAGATGGTCGGCAGCGCCGTATTTTCCACAAACACGTGGCGCGCTTCGCGACGCAGGCGCGTGCCCTCGCAGGTGGCGCAGGAGCGGTTGCTGATGAACTTCGCCAGCTCCTCGCGCACCGCGCTGGATTCGGTCTCTTTGTAGCGGCGCTCCATATTGTGCAGCACCCCTTCGAACGGGTGGCGACGCACGGAGGTATCGCCGCGATCGTTCATATACTTGAACTCGATGTTCTCTTTGCCAGAACCGAACAGGATCACTTTGTGTACGTTCGGGCTCAGGCTGGCCCACGGCGCTTCCACGTCGAACTTGTAGTGCTCCGCCAGCGACTTCAGCATCTGGAAGTAATAGAAGTTACGCTTGTCCCAGCCGCGAATGGCGCCACCCGCCAGCGACAGCTCCGGATTCTGGATCACGCGGTCCGGGTCGAAATACTGCTGAACGCCCAGACCGTCACAGGTCGGGCACGCGCCCGCCGGGTTGTTAAACGAGAACAGGCGCGGTTCCAGCTCGCGCATGCTGTAGCCGCAAATCGGGCAGGCAAAGTTGGCGGAGAAGAGCAGCTCTTCCGCCTGCGGGTCGTCCATGTCGGAAACCACGGCCGTGCCGCCGGAGAGCTCCAGCGCCGTTTCAAACGATTCTGCGAGACGCGTGGCGAGATCGTCACGCACCTTAAAGCGGTCAATCACCACCTCGATGGTGTGCTTCTTCTGCAGTTCTAGCTTGGGCGGGTCGGACAGGTCACACACTTCGCCGTCAATACGGGCGCGGATATAGCCCTGGCTTGCCAGGTTTTCCAGCGTTTTGGTGTGCTCACCCTTACGCTCTTTAATGATTGGCGCCAGCAGCATCAGGCGTTTGCCTTCCGGCTGCGACAGCACGTTATCCACCATCTGGCTCACGGTCTGTGCCGCCAGCGGGACGTCGTGGTCCGGGCAGCGCGGCTCACCCACGCGGGCATACAGCAGACGCAGGTAGTCATGAATTTCAGTAATGGTACCGACCGTGGAGCGCGGGTTATGCGACGTGGACTTCTGCTCGATAGAGATAGCAGGAGACAACCCTTCAATGTGGTCGACATCCGGTTTTTCCATCAGCGACAGGAACTGACGCGCGTACGCCGAGAGCGATTCAACGTAACGACGCTGTCCTTCGGCATACAGAGTGTCGAAAGCCAGTGAGGATTTGCCAGACCCCGAAAGCCCGGTCACGACAATGAGTTTGTCGCGAGGGATTATGAGGTTGATATTCTTGAGATTGTGGGTGCGGGCGCCCCGAACTTCGATCTTATCCATTCACCTTTCCCGGTTGGAACACGGATTGCCTGGTTTGTTTGAAGGACAAACGGCTGTCAGAAACGGCTAATTATGACACAATTTGACCTGTTTTAATATACAGTATTGGAATGCATTTTCTGACGGACTGTGTAACAATGTTATGTTCGCACGAGAACTCTGGAATCCATCTCGCAGCTATCAAAATGCAGCGTGGAAATGGTACACTCGCGCGTTTACACTATTAAGAAACGTATTCAGGAGACACGAACATGGCCAGCAGAGGCGTAAACAAGGTGATTCTCGTCGGTAATCTGGGCCAGGACCCGGAAGTACGCTACATGCCGAGTGGTGGCGCAGTTGCCAACATTACGCTGGCTACTTCCGAATCCTGGCGTGATAAAGCGACCGGTGAGATGAAAGAGCAGACCGAATGGCACCGCGTTGTGCTGTTTGGCAAACTGGCAGAAGTGGCCGGTGAGTATCTGCGTAAAGGTTCTCAGGTCTATATCGAAGGCCAGCTGCGTACCCGCAAATGGACCGATCAGTCCGGTGCTGAGAAGTACACCACTGAAGTCGTGGTTAACGTCGGCGGCACCATGCAGATGCTGGGTGGCCGTCAGGGCGGTGGCGCACCAGCAGGTGGCGGCCAGCAGCAGGGCGGTTGGGGTCAGCCTCAGCAGCCACAGGGCGGCAACCAGTTCAGCGGCGGCGCGCAGTCTCGTCCGCAGCAGCAGTCTGCTCCGGCGCCGTCTAACGAACCGCCAATGGATTTCGACGACGACATTCCGTTCTGATTTGTGCGTCCTTCAAACAAAAAACCCAGACATCGTCTGGGTTTTTTTATTCCATAAAGGGATCAGGTAATCACCATTGGCCAGTCTGGTGGCGTGTGGCTCATCGCTTCAACCATCACCACTTTGATATTTTCCCAGACGGCGGCGATATCCAGCAGGGTAATGCCAAGCAGCCCCGTTGCAAACCAACATGCTGCACCCAGCCCCAACAGCGTGCTGATGACAGCGAGACCCGCGTAGTCAGATTTACGAAACTGAATGTTCAGCGTGCTGGCCAAAAACATCAGTACCGCACTCAACAAAGGCCAGCGCAGGAGAACCATGCTGGTAGTAATGGTTGCCATAAACCCATCCTCTACAAAACAGACGACCTGAATGAAACGGTGTTTCTCGTTACAGAATATGTGTGAACTATATCACATTTGTTGATTTATTCGCCAGTGTCTGTGCGATCAAAAAACGGTTTTTATTCCTCAGGTAAAGAGTGTGTGCAGGCTGGCCCTGCCTTCGGCACGCGAGGAGGCGCCCCCCAGCGTGCCGGAAACGTCCATCGGGCTAGTGGTGATACCTCAAAATCGGTTTTTATAAGAGGGGCTCAGTCGAATCATAAAATAGTGCGGCGAAGACTGATTATTTATAAATCAACGCACACAATGCCCCACAGTAAATAGCATAAAACGTCATGATAAAGGTGCGCTTTTTTCATGCTGCCAGAAGTTTGGCTTAATCAACGATCGTCTGTTGTGTTATCTTCCCTCCGTCCTCGAGGGCTGGATAATTATTTTCCTTAATTGAAACGGAACGAATACTTACAGTTTCACTTACGGGAAAATATTATCGTCATAACGAAATTTAAGATTTTTAATACGAAAAGTCAGTTGCTAACTTCGCATGATTCATGCAACGTAATCACCTGTTTAACACAGCATCCGGCCTTCATTACTACAGGCGTACAACATGCAGGGATATAGGGCGGGAAATGAATCGTAGCGCGCGGCGCAAGATGCTCAGGGTGGTAGGGATCATCATGGTAGTTATGCTGCCGGTGATGCTTGCGCTATGGTTTGCCCAGCTAAGAGCCGTGTCTGAAACAAGCGCCCAGCTACGGACATTTGCTGAACTGGCTTTAGACAAAACTGAGCTGGTTATACAACAGGTTGATCTGGCCCGGGACGAGGCAGAAAAATATCGGGGCGAGCTCTGTACCCCGGGACACCGTCAATATATGTTGAACGTTGTTCGTGGTCGCCTGTTTGTTGCCGATTTAATTTACGCTGAAGGTCAGAATTTTCTTTGTTCGACCGTTTTTACACCGGATCAACCCTACGCCATACCCGTCGCTAATTACACGCGAAAACCTGACGTCGCTATCTATTATTATCGCGACACCCCATTTTATACTGGCTATAAAATGACATATATGCAGCGCGGAAATTATGTAGTGGTCGTTAATCCACTTTCATACAGCGAAGTCATGTCCGCGGATCATTCTCTCTCGTGGGGGGTTTACGACACGGTAACCAATGCTTTCTTTTCCGTCAGTCAGAAAGCCAACGTTTCGTTATTAAATTCGCTGATTCGGGATAAGGAATCGGTATTTCAAAAAGATAACCGCTTTTATACGATCGTCACATCCCCTAAAAGACCGATTGCGGCCATCGTGTCGACATCGAATAAACGCTTTTATGAAACGCTTTATCATCAGGCGACATTAACGCTGCCGCTGGGCATGATCTGCAGCATTATTATTTTGCTGGTCTGGTCCCGTACTCATCGTGAGCTTAATTCGCCGGGGCGTTTACTGCATCGGGCGCTGAACAAACGCCAGCTTTGCGTGCACTATCAACCGATTATTGATATTAAGAACAACCGGTGTGTCGGCGCGGAGGCGTTGTTACGCTGGCCGGGTTTTAACGGGCAGGTGATGAGCCCGGCTGAGTTTATTCCGCTGGCTGAAAATGAGGGGATGAGCGAGCGGATTACGGATTACGTCGTTGAGGAAGTGTTCAGCGATTTGGGCCATTTCCTGGCCGAGCATCCGCATCTCTATATTTCGATTAACCTGTCGGCCACGGATTTCCACTCCTCGCGGCTGATCGCCATGATTTCTGAGAAGGCTCGCCACTACGCCGTCCGCGCGCAGCAAATCAAAATTGAAGTGACGGAACGCGGTTTTATCGATGTGCCTAAAACCACGCCGGTGATTCAGGCTTTCCGTCAGGCGGGGTATGAAGTGGCGATCGATGATTTCGGTACCGGCTATTCGAGCCTGCACAACCTCTACTCGCTGAACGTCGATATTCTGAAAATCGATAAATCGTTTATCGATACCTTAACGACCAACAGCACCAGCCACCTGATCGCCGAGCATATTATCGAGATGGCGCAAAGCCTGCGGCTGAAAACCATTGCGGAAGGGGTCGAGACGGCAGAGCAGGTGAGCTGGCTGTTGAAGCGCGGCGTCCAGTTTTGTCAGGGATGGCACTTCGCGAAAGCGATGCCGCCCCAGGAATTTATGACCTGGCAGCAGCAACCTTTGCACTGAGAGTAATTAATTCAACTGGTGGCGATAGTCGCTCGGCGTGCGGTCAAACTCGCGGCGAAACACGCGGGAAAAGGTTTGTTGCGACACATAGCCAAGATCCATCGCGATATCAAAAATCGGCCGCTGCGTTGAGCGTAGCGCCTGCGCCGCCAGCAGCAGCCTGCGCTGACGAATGTACTCGCCCAGCGTCTGATGCATGACCGTGCGGAACATTCTCTGTAAATACCATTTCGAATAGCCCGACTTTTTCGCGACCACATCAATGTTCAACGGTTGGTCGATATGATCGTCAATCCATTCAATAAGCGTCTGAATAATCTGCTGATGCGACATAAGGTTGCCCCTCTGTAGATACAACTTTCTCGGTTGATTCGTCGTTTTCTCTGCGGGGGAGTATAATTCCTCAAGTTAACTTTAGGTAAAGAGGTTTTATGGAAAAGAGATTGCCGCGCATTAAAGCGCTGTTAACCCCCGGCGAAGTGGCAAAGCGAAGCGGCGTTGCGGTATCGGCGCTCCACTTCTATGAAAGCAAAGGGTTAATTAAAAGCATCCGCAACGGCGGCAACCAGCGTCGCTATACCCGCGACGTGCTCCGCTACGTGGCGATTATCAAAATTGCGCAACGAATCGGCATTCCCCTGGCTACCATTGGCGAGGCATTTGGCGTGCTGCCGGAAGGGCATACGCTGAGCCCGAAAGAGTGGAAAGAGCTTTCATCCCAGTGGCGAGAAGAGCTGGACAGGCGTATCCATACGCTGGTCGCGCTGCGTGATGAGCTGGACGGTTGTATCGGCTGCGGCTGCCTGTCGCGCAGCGACTGCCCGTTGCGTAACCCCGGCGACAAACTGGGCGAGCAGGGGACGGGAGCGCGGTTGCTGGAAGAGGATTGAGATCGGTTTGCCGGGTGGCGGCTGCGCCTTACCCGGCCTACAACACCGAGAACGTAGGCCGGGTAAGCGAAGCGCCACCCGGCAAAACCCCGCATAATAAAGAACTAAAGCGCCACAAAGGGCGCTTTAGTTTTTCCCGGTCTTTGTCTTTCTCTCTATCCCGCTGGTTCACGGGAGGGTTTCCCCCGACGTCAGCACCCCTCATGTCGAGCTGGTTGGGGAGGTTCCGGATTGTGCTGACACTTTAATTCTATGCAAGACCCGTTTTTTCGCCAGCGTCGCTGACCGGTTTTTAGCCGAATTTTTTTCGCGGTGTTGTTCGATTTTCTATAGTTAAAAAGTATGAATAACAGGAGAAAACCATGCTCACGGTACACCACCTTAACCAGTCGCGCTCGCACCGCGTGATCTGGGCGCTGGAAGAACTCGGCCTGCCTTATGAGATCGTTCACTATCAGCGCGAAAAGAACATGCTTGCGCCGGAGGCTCTCAAAAAGGTGCATCCGTTGGGCAAATCGCCGGTCATCGAAGATAACGGGCTGATCCTCGCGGAGTCTGGCGCCATTCTGGAGTATCTGCAGGAAACATACGATGCCGAGTCGCGGCTTAAGCCTTTAGATCCGGCGCATAAGGTGCAGTATCGCTTCTGGCTGCACTACGCGGAAGGATCGCTGATGCCGCTGCTGCTTATGAAGCTGGTCTTCAGCAGTCTCGGCAAGCCGCCGGTGCCGTTTGGTATCCGAACCCTGGGCAAAGCGCTTGGGCAGGGGGTGCAGAAAGCGTACCTTAACCGCCAGCTGGAGACCCATGCGCGCTTTATTGAGTCGCACCTTGCTAAAAATAGCTGGTTTGCCGGGGATTCGCTCAGCATGGCCGACATTCAAATGAGCTTCCCGATCTTTGCCCTGCTGGCGCGCGGCGGTATCGACAACCTGCCGCATAGTCAGGCATGGAAAACGAAAGTTGAAAACAGCCCCGGCTGGCAACGAACCCTGGCACAAGGGGGACCGTTATCCATTCCGGGTGAGGATTGAAATGTAAACAAATTGCGCATAGACGATAACGTTTGCGCATCCTCTGTTTATTTCTTCAGCGTCATAAGGGAATTTTAGCGAAAAACGATAAAGTTCAGTTGAAAAGGGCGGGGATTAGGCTAGATAATCGTTTGCCTTAATTTGACCACCCGTTTGTAAGCGCGGAGCTAAACGTTTGCTTTTTCTGTGACGCCCTTTCGTCGCAAACGCAACACAAGGATTTGACGTTTAGCTGGCAGTGGCGTCTCCACCTCGCTTACGGACTTCCTAAAAAACTCTCAGGGGATGTTTTCTATGTCTACGCCATCTGCGCGTACTGGCGGTTCACTTGACGCCATGTTTAAAATTTCGGCCCGCGGCAGCACCGTGCGCCAGGAAATCGTTGCCGGTTTGACAACGTTTCTGGCGATGGTTTATTCCGTCATCGTTGTGCCGGGTATGCTGGGCAAAGCGGGCTTCCCGCCAGCGGCTGTCTTTGTGGCGACCTGCCTTGTGGCCGGCGTGGGCTCTATCGTGATGGGCCTGTGGGCGAACCTGCCGCTGGCAATTGGTTGCGCCATCTCCCTGACCGCGTTTACCGCGTTCAGCCTGGTGCTGGGCCAGCACATCAGCGTACCGGTTGCGCTTGGCGCCGTGTTCCTGATGGGTGTGCTGTTTACCGTTATTTCAGCGACCGGCATCCGTAGCTGGATCTTGCGCAACCTGCCGCAGGGCGTGGCGCACGGTACCGGCATCGGCATCGGCCTGTTCCTGCTGCTGATCGCCGCCAATGGCGTCGGTCTGGTTATCAAGAACCCGCTCGACGGCCTGCCGGTTGCGCTGGGCCACTTCGCCAGCTTCCCGGTGATCATGTCACTGATCGGCCTGGCGGTGATTATCGGTCTGGAAAAACTGAAAGTCCCGGGCGGCATTCTGCTGACTATTATCGGCGTGTCCATTGTGGGCCTGATTTTCGATCCGAACGTCCACTTCTCCGGCATTTTCGCCATGCCGTCGCTGAGCGATGACAAAGGCAACTCTCTGATTGGCAGCCTCGATATCGTTGGCGCGCTGAACCCGGTGATCCTGCCAAGCGTGCTGGCGCTGGTGATGACCGCCGTGTTTGACGCGACCGGTACCATTCGTGCGGTGGCCGGGCAGGCGAACCTGCTGGATAAAGACGGTCAGATTATTGACGGCGGCAAAGCGCTGACTACGGACTCCCTGAGCAGCGTCTTCTCGGGCCTGGTGGGCGCAGCGCCTGCGGCGGTGTACATCGAGTCCGCAGCGGGTACGGCGGCGGGCGGTAAAACCGGCCTGACGGCGATCACCGTGGGCGTGCTGTTCATGCTGATCCTGTTCCTCTCCCCGCTCTCCTATCTGGTTCCGGCGTACGCGACCGCGCCAGCGCTGATGTACGTTGGCCTGCTGATGCTGAGCAACGTGGCGAAAATCGACTTTGCGGATTTCGTTGACGCGATGTCTGGCCTGATTACCGCGGTCTTCATCGTACTCACCTGTAACATCGTGACCGGCATTATGATCGGCTTCGCGTCGCTGGTGATTGGTCGTCTGGTCTCCGGTGAATGGCGCAAGCTGAACGTTGGCACCGTTGTGATTGCCGTTGCGCTGGTGGCGTTTTACGCGGGCGGCTGGGCAATCTGAGTTGTCCTTTGATGCGAAAACGGGTGGCTCAGGCCGCCCGTTTTTATTTTCAGGACTCATCCTGTTGCCTTTTGCGTTACTCTGGTGAAGATAGAATAAAAGGCACGACGCCTTCCGGAGTACATAAGCAACACAGCAAACAGGGAACGCATGGAAATCTTCTTCACAATACTCATCATGACCCTTGTGGTCTCGCTATCCGGGGTGGTTACACGCGTACTGCCCTTTCAGGTCCCCCTGCCATTAATGCAAATTGCCATCGGCGCGCTGCTGGCGTGGCCAACGTTTGGCCTGCACGTGGAATTTGACCCCGAACTGTTCCTCGTGCTGTTCATCCCGCCACTGCTGTTTGCCGATGGCTGGAAAACGCCCACGCGCGAGTTCCTTGAGCACGGGCGAGAGATCTTCGGCCTGGCGCTTGCGCTGGTGGTGGTCACCGTCGTCGGGATTGGTTTCCTGATCTACTGGACGGTACCGGGTATCCCGTTAATTCCTGCCTTTGCGCTGGCCGCCGTGCTGTCGCCAACCGATGCCGTGGCGCTGTCCGGCATTGTGGGCGAAGGCCGCATTCCGAAGAAAATCATGGGGATTTTACAGGGTGAGGCGCTGATGAATGACGCCTCCGGCCTGGTCGCCCTGAAGTTTGCCGTGGCCGTTGCGATGGGCACGATGGTCTTTACCGTCGGCGGCGCGACGCTGGAGTTCTTTAAGGTAGCCATCGGCGGTATCCTGGCGGGCTTCGTGGTGAGCTGGCTGTACGGCCGCTCATTGCGCTTCCTCAGCCGCTGGGGCGGCGATGAACCCGCGACGCAGATCGTGCTGCTGTTCCTGCTGCCGTTCGCCTCTTATCTGATTGCCGAACATATCGGCGTGTCGGGCATTCTGGCCGCGGTCGCGGCAGGGATGACCATCACCCGCTCCGGCGTGATGCGCCGCGCGCCGCTGGCGATGCGCCTGCGTGCCAACAGCACCTGGGCGATGCTGGAGTTTGTCTTTAACGGCATGGTGTTCCTGCTGTTGGGCCTGCAGCTGCCGGGCATTATGGAATCCTCGCTGGTGGCGGCGGAGGCCGATCCGAACGTTGAAGTCTGGATGCTCTTTACCGACATCGTGCTGATCTACCTGGCGCTGATGCTGGTGCGCTTCGGCTGGCTGTGGACGATGAAAAACTTCAGCGTCCGCTTCCTGAAGAAAAAACCGATGGAGTTCGGCTCGTGGACAACGCGTGAGCTGCTGATCGCCTCTTTTGCGGGCGTACGCGGGGCGATAACCCTCGCCGGTGTGCTCTCCATTCCGCTGCTGCTGCCGACGGGCGATGTCTTCCCGGCGCGTTACGAACTGGTGTTCCTGGCGGCGGGGGTGATTCTGTTCTCCCTGTTCGTCGGCGTGATTATGCTGCCGATTTTGCTCCAGCATATTGATGTTGGCGATTCGACCCAGCAGCACAAGGAAGAGCGCATTGCGCGTGCGGCCACCGCCGAAGTGGCGATTGTCGCCATCCAGAAAATGGAAGAGCGCCTGGCCGCGGATGCGGAAGAGAACATCGACAATCAGCTGCTGACGGAGGTGAGTTCCCGCGTAATTGGTAACCTGCGTCGCCGCGCGGACGGGCGTAACGATGTGGAAAGCTCGCTGCAGGAGGAGAATCTGGAACGCCGGTTCCGTCTGGCCGCGCTGCGCTCAGAGCGTGCCGAACTGTATCACCTGCGCGCCACGCGCCAGATCAGCAACGAGACGCTGCAAAAGCTACTGCACGATCTGGACCTGCTGGAAGCGCTGTTGATAGAGAATCAGTAGCGTGCTTTTGCCCGGTGGCGCTGCGCTTACCGGGCCTACATTTGAACCGTAGGCCGGGTAAGGCGAAGCCGCCACCCGGCACTATTCAGACCGCACCCAAAACCCCTCACAACACTGCAGCCACGCCTGCGCGCTCTGCGACAAATAGACCCCTTCACGCCAGATCATCCCTAACTGCCAGTGCAGATCGCTCTCCAGCGGGATCCAGCGCAGCGTGTTTTTATCCAGACGCTCGCAAATCGGCTGCGGCAGAATGGCAATCCCCACGCCCGCCTGCACCATCGCGGCCAGGAAATCCCACTGACCGCTGCGCACCGCAATGCGTGGCTTGACGTTATGTTGGTTAAACAGCGTCATCAGCTGGCGGCTTAAGGCGAAGTCTTCGTTGTAGATCAGCAGAGGGTGCTCGCCGAGCAGCTCAGGCTTCACCGCGTCCCTTTTCAGCCAGTCGCCGGAGCGGGGAACCAGCACGCACAGCGGGTGGCTAAAGAGCGGAAGCGTCGCCAGGCCGCTCTCTTCCTCAACGGGGAGGGCGGTCATGGCCACGTCGAGCTCGCCGTTAGTGACGGCCTGCTGGACGGTTAAGCCACCAAACTCCGAAATCTTCAGCTCTACGCCAGGATAGCGCTGGCGAAACAGGCCGATCGGCCCGGCCATCATCATCCCCACCATCGGTGGAATGCCGAGGCGAAGCACCCCTTTGGTCAGATGATTAATATCGTCCAGCTCCGCTTCCAGCTGGCGGAACTCCGCCAGAATGGCCAACCCGCGTTCGAACACCACGCGTCCGGTGTCGGTCAGCAGCAGCTTGCGCCCGTCGCGGATCAGCAGGGTACAGTTCAGTTCATCTTCGAGGTTTTTCAGCATCTTGCTGATGGTGGGCTGGGTAACAAACAACTTCTCCGCTGCGCGGGTAAAACTTTGCTGGCGAACCACTTCGACAAAATAGCGCAGCGTTCTTATGTCCATGATTATTCCTCGAAACTATACCTGTGATGATTTTAATTCATTTCAGTCCATACCGTGCGCTCACTATACTGGCGCCTCGTCTCATTTTTGAGGAAAACCCCCATGGCCGTGGCGTTAAGCCGTGTTACGCCTGCCGTTGTGCAACGACTCCAGGTCCCGGTTCAGGTACTGCTTTACGCGGGACTGTTTGTTTTCGCCGAATATCTTGTCGGCTGGCTGCACCTGCCGCTGCCTGCCAACCTGGTGGGGATGCTGCTAATGTTGACGCTCATCCTCTGTCGCGTGATCCCCCTTAACTGGGTACGCGCCGGGGCGCGCTGGCTGCTGGCGGAGATGCTGCTGTTCTTCGTGCCTGCCGTGGTGGCGGTGGTGAACTATGCGCAGCTGTTGATGGTGGACGGCTGGCGCATCTTCGCGGTGATCGCGCTGAGTACGCTGATGGTGCTGGGAGCGACCGCCTGGGTGGTGGATAAAGTGTATCGCTTTGAAATCAGCAGGCACAAACATGACTAACTTTCAGATCAGCGTCTTGTGCCTGATCGCGACGCTGGCGATCTACTTTGCCAACAAGCGGCTGTATCGCCGGTTTCATGCGCTGCCGCTGATGCCGCTGGTCTTCACGCCGATCCTGCTGGTGCTGATGCTGGTCTTCGGCCACATCTCCTGGCAGAACTATATTGGTGAATCCCACTGGCTGCTGTGGCTGCTCGGCCCGGCGACCATCGCCTTTGCCGTGCCCGTTTACGACAACCTGGCGATTATCAGGCGCCACTGGATGTCGCTCAGCGCAGGCGTGATCACCGCTACGGTGGTCGCGGTCTGTAGCTCCGTCTGGCTGGCGAGACTGTTTACGCTGCCCGATGAAATTCAGCGCAGCCTGGCCGTGCGCTCGGTGACCACGCCGTTTGCGCTCGCGGCGGCGAAACCCCTCGGCGGACAGCCGGACCTGGTGGCGCTGTTTGTGGTGGTGACGGGCGTCTTTGGGATGGCGGTGGGCGATATGCTCTTTCTGCGGCTTTCTATTCGGGAAGGAATGGCCAAAGGCGCGGGGTTTGGCGCGGCGTCGCACGGCGCGGGCACGGCACGTTCCTATGAGCTGGGCCAGCAGGAGGGGGTTGTCGCGAGCCTGGTGATGATGCTGTCGGGCGTGGTGATGGTGCTGATTGCGCCGCTGGTGGCGTGGGTGATGTTTTAAGCTCCCCGGCCAGAATGGCCGGGGAGAAAGGTTTAGTGCGCGCGGCCCTGCTCAACGCCAAGACCGGTTTGTGAACGAATAAACTGGGCGCGGAATTTCTCGCGCTCCAGGTTACCCTCCGGCGAATTGTCGGTAGCCGAGAAGACCCAGATACCGATAAACGCCACGGCAATGGAGAACAGCGCCGGATATTCATACGGGAAGATGGCGCTGGCGTGACCGAGGATCTGCACCCAGATCGTCGGGCCCAGAATCATCAGGATCACCGCCGTCAGCAGCCCCAGCCAGCCGCCAATCATCGCGCCACGGGTGGTCAGCTTCGACCAGTACATGGAGAGCAGGATGATCGGGAAGTTACAGCTTGCCGCGATGGAGAAGGCCAGCCCCACCATAAAGGCGATGTTTTGCTTCTCGAACAGAATGCCCAGCAGGATCGCCACGACGCCCAGCACCAGCACGGTGATTTTAGAAACCTTCAGCTCATCGCGCTCGCTCGCGCCTTTGCGGAAGACGTTGGCGTAGAGGTCATGCGAAACCGCCGACGCGCCAGCCAGCGTCAGACCCGCAACCACCGCAAGAATGGTGGCGAAGGCCACGGCGGAGATAAAGCCGAGGAACAGGTTGCCGCCCACCGCGTCGGCCAGATGCACCGCCGCCATGTTGTTACCGCCAATCAGCGCGCCTGCCGCATCTTTAAACGCCGGGTTCGCCCCCACCAGCATGATCGCGCCAAAGCCGATGATAAAGGTCAGGATATAGAAGTAGCCCATGAAGCCGGTCGCGTAGAAGACGCTCTTGCGCGCTTCACGCGCGTCGCTCACGGTGAAGAAGCGCATCAGGATGTGCGGTAAGCCTGCGGTACCAAACATCAGGCCCAGACCGAGCGACAGGGCCGATATCGGGTCTTTCACCAGCCCGCCCGGGCTCATGATGGCTTCCCCTTTCGGGTGGACCGCCATGGCTTCGGTAAACAGGTTATTGAAGCTGAACCCGACGTGCTTCATCACCATAAAGGCCATAAAGCTGGCGCCGAATAGCAGCAGCACGGCTTTGATGATCTGCACCCAGGTCGTCGCCAGCATGCCGCCGAACAGCACGTACATCACCATCAGTACGCCCACCAGCACCACCGCGATGTGGTAGTTCAGGCCGAACAGCAGTTGGATCAGTTTACCCGCGCCCACCATCTGCGCAATCAGATACAGCGCCACCACCACCAGCGAACCGCAGGCGGAGAGGGTGCGAATCGGTCCCTGCTTCAGGCGATACGAGGCCACGTCGGCGAAGGTGTAGCGGCCCAGATTGCGCAGGCGCTCGGCAATCAGGAACAGAATGATCGGCCAGCCGACGAGGAAGCCGAGGGAGTAAATCAGGCCGTCATAGCCGGAGGTGTAGACCAGCGCGGAGATCCCGAGGAACGAGGCGGCGGACATAAAGTCACCCGCAATCGCCAGCCCGTTCTGGAAGCCGGTAATGTTGCCGCCTGCGGTGTAGTAATCGTTACGGGAGCGCACGCGTTTCGACGCCCAGTAAGTGATGTACAGCGTCAGCACCACGAAAATCAGGAACATCACAATCGCCTGCCAGTTGGTTGGCTGGCGCTGTACCTCGCCGGTAATCGCATCTGCCGCGTGGGCGGCAAAGGGAAGCGTGGCGGCGAGCGCCGTCAGAATTCTCTTCATGATGCTTTTACCTCTTGCAGTACCGCTTTATTAAGGCGATCGAATTCACCGTTCGCGCGCCAGACGTAAACGCCGGTCAGCACAAATGAAATCACGATGACGCCAATGCCAATGGGAATACCGCGCGTCACGCTGGTGCCCTCGTGCAGCGGGGTGCCCAGCCAGTGCGGCGCAAAGGCGATCAGCAGAATAAAGCCGACATAGATAATCAGCATGATGATGGAAAGGGTGAAGGCAAACCGTTGCCGCTTATCGACGAGCTCCCTGTAGTGCGCACTATTCTCTATCTGCTGACAAATATGGTCATTCATCACAGAGTCTCCAAAGGTAAGGTTGGTTTGTTTTTATCCCCTCTCCCCTATGGGGAGAGGGTTAGGGTGAGGGGAGGAAGGTGCGGTCTGATGCCCTCACCTCGGCCCTCTCCCACGGGGAGAGGGAGAAAAGATTACGATGGCATTGCGATGGCCTGCTTCTCTTCGAGCAGTTTGTCCACCACACCAGGATCCGCGAGCGTTGAGGTATCACCGAGGTTGCTGGTGTCCCCTGCCGCGATTTTGCGCAAGATACGACGCATAATTTTGCCGGAGCGGGTTTTCGGCAGCGAGTCGGTCCAGTGCAGCACGTCCGGCGTCGCCAGCGGGCCAATCTCTTTACGCACCCAGTTGCGCACCTCAGCATAGAGCTCTGGCGACGGCTCTTCCCCGTGGTTCAGGGTGACGTAAGCGTAAATTGCCTGGCCCTTGATGTTGTGCGGAATGCCGACAACGGCGGCTTCGGCAATCTTCGGATGCGACACCAGCGCCGATTCAATCTCCGCGGTGCCCAGACGGTGGCCGGAGACGTTCAGCACGTCGTCCACGCGTCCGGTGATCCAGTAATAGCCATCTTCATCACGACGCGCGCCGTCGCCGCTGAAGTACATGTTTTTAAAGGTCGAGAAGTAGGTCTGCTCGAAGCGATCGTGATCGCCGAACAGGGTACGCGCCTGACCCGGCCACGAGTCCGTGATCACCAGGTTGCCTTCGGTGGCCCCTTCCAGCGGGTTGCCTTCGTTATCCACCAGCGCAGGCTGTACGCCGAAGAACGGACGGGTTGCCGAGCCCGCTTTCAGCTGCGTGGCGCCCGGCATCGGGGTGATCATAAAGCCGCCGGTTTCGGTCTGCCACCAGGTGTCCATGACCGGGCATTTCTCGTTGCCGATTTTCTTCCAGTACCACTCCCAGGCTTCCGGGTTGATTGGCTCACCCACGGAACCGAGGATGCGCAATGAAGAGCGGTCGGTGCCTTCGATGGCTTTGTCGCCTTCCGCCATTAATGCGCGGATGGCCGTTGGTGCGGTGTAGAGAATGTTGACCTGATGTTTGTCGACCACCTGGCACATGCGCGCCGGGGTCGGCCAGTTCGGCACGCCTTCAAACATCAGCGTGGTGGCGCCACAGGCCAGCGGACCGTACAGCAGGTAGCTGTGCCCGGTGACCCAGCCCACGTCGGCGGTACACCAGTAGATGTCGCCCGGGTGGTAGTCGAAGACGTATTTGAAGGTAGTGGCCGCGTAGACCAGATAACCGCCGGTGGTGTGCAGCACGCCTTTC
This sequence comes from Enterobacter sp. EC_64, assembly GCF_019584165.1. Lineage (NCBI taxonomy): Bacteria > Pseudomonadati > Pseudomonadota > Gammaproteobacteria > Enterobacterales > Enterobacteriaceae > Enterobacter > Enterobacter sp. EC_64. The sequence continues at coordinate 38,298 of NZ_VDAS01000012.1, read as the reverse complement.
GGTTTGCCGGTTGAGCCAGAGGTATAAAGAATGAAGAGCGGATCTTCCGCGTTCATCTCTTCCGGCTGATGCTGGTCGCTCGCCTTTTCAATCAGGTCGCTCCACCACAGGTCGCGCCCCTCGTGCCAGTCGATTTTGCCGCCGGTACGCTTAAGGACGATGACGTTGCTGACCGTGTTGACGTTCGGGTTTTTCAGCGCTTCGTCGACGTTTTTTTTCAGGGGGATACTGCGTCCTGCGCGCACGCCTTCATCGGCGGTGATCACCAGTTTTGAGCTTGAATCGACAATACGACCCGCAACCGCCTCTGGCGAGAACCCACCGAAAATAACGGAATGAATCGCGCCGATACGCGCACAGGCCAGCATGGCCACCGCCGCTTCCGGCACCATCGGCATATAGATAGCGACCACGTCGCCTTTTTTAATGCCTTTATCCAGCAGGACGTTGGCAAAGCGGCACACGTCGCGGTGCAGTTCTTTATAGGTAATGTGTTTGCTCTGCGAGGCATCATCGCCTTCCCAGATAATCGCCGTCTCGTTCCCGCGCGCGGCAAGGTGACGGTCCAGACAGTTTGCCGCCAGGTTCAGCGTGCCATCTTCATACCATTTAATGGAGACGTTACCGGGCGCAAAGGAGGTGTTCTTTACCTTCTGATAAGGTTTGATCCAGTCAAGGATATGGCCCTGCTCACCCCAGAAGGTGTCCGGGGCGGTGATAGATTGCTGATATTTCTCGTGGTACTGCTCCGGGTTGATCAGGCAACGGTCCGCAATGTTTGCGGGAATGTCATGTTTGTGTATTTGGCTCATGGCTTTTTTTCTCCTTGTAAGATGTTAATAATATGTCGCAAAAACGTTAATAGTAGGGGCTTTACAAGCTTTGTTTATTATTTGGGCGACAGATCACGCATTGTTTGAACAGGTTGAAAAATGAGCGAATGAAACTTTGAAGGAAAATAATTTATGCTGACGATTATTCACATTTATGTTTAAAAAAGGTTTTTTATAACAAAAGGTTATTTATTAGAATCAGGAGAAACTCCCGTCACAGACGCTTTTACGAGTGAAATGCGTCGTTCTTTAAGGCTTGCGCAACAGGCCGCGCAAATGATACTCATACGCCGCGTTAAAAAATCCCATAAATCGACGCAACACAATTCATACCCTTTCAGTATGTCCCCATATTCATGCAGTTTAAGTGAATAAGGCGCTTCATTGAGGAAGTCAGTTTCTATGAAAAACGTTAAAGTCAGCCTGGCCTGGCAGATCTTAATCGCCCTTGTGCTGGGCATCCTGCTGGGCAGTTACCTCCACTATCACAGCGACAGCCGCGACTGGCTGATTGCGAACCTGCTTTCACCGGCAGGGGATATCTTTATTCACCTGATCAAGATGATCGTAGTACCGATTGTGATCTCGACGCTGGTGGTGGGTATTGCAGGCGTCGGCGATGCGAAGCAGTTAGGCCGTATTGGTGCGAAAACCATTATCTATTTCGAAGTGATCACTACGGTTGCGATCATTCTCGGTATCACCCTGGCGAACGTTTTCCAGCCGGGTTCCGGGATTGATATGTCGCAGCTGGCGACGGTGGATATTTCGAAATACCAAAGTACGACCGCTGACGTGCAAAGCCATGCACACGGCCTGATGGGCACGATCCTTTCTCTGGTGCCGACCAACATCGTGGCGTCGATGGCGAAGGGCGAGATGCTGCCTATTATCTTCTTCTCGGTCCTGTTTGGTCTGGGGCTCTCTTCACTGCCCGCGACGCACCGCGAACCGCTGGTGACCGTGTTCCGCTCGATCTCCGAAACCATGTTTAAAGTGACCCACATGGTGATGCGTTACGCGCCGGTAGGGGTGTTTGCGCTTATCGCCGTCACCGTGGCGAACTTCGGTTTTGCCTCCCTCTGGCCGCTGGCGAAGCTGGTGCTCCTGGTGCACTTTGCCATCCTGTTCTTTGCGCTGGTGGTGCTGGGAATTGTGGCGCGTCTGTGTGGGCTGAGCATCTGGATCCTGATTCGTATCCTGAAAGATGAGCTGATTCTGGCCTACTCCACGGCAAGCTCTGAGAGCGTGCTGCCCCGTATTATTGAGAAGATGGAAGCCTACGGCGCGCCAGCGTCGATCACCAGCTTCGTGGTGCCGACGGGTTACTCCTTTAACCTGGATGGTTCCACGCTGTACCAGAGTATCGCCGCTATCTTTATTGCGCAGCTGTATGGCATTGACCTGTCGCTGTGGCAGGAGATCGTCCTGGTGCTGACCCTGATGGTGACGTCTAAAGGTATCGCAGGCGTACCGGGCGTTTCGTTCGTGGTACTGCTGGCGACGCTGGGCAGCGTAGGCATTCCGCTGGAAGGCCTGGCCTTTATCGCGGGTGTGGACCGTATCCTCGACATGGCGCGTACGGCGCTGAACGTGGTGGGTAATGCGCTGGCGGTGCTGGTTATCGCCAAGTGGGAACACAAATTCGACCGTAAAAAGGCGCTGGCGTATGAACGCGAGGTGCTGGGTCGTTTTGATAAGACGGCTGACCAGTGATGTAAAAAGCCGGGTGGCGGCTTCGCCTTACCCGGCCTACACAAGCCGTAGGCCCGGTAAGCGCAGCGCCACCGGGCAATGGTTTACTCCCCGCTCAACGCATCAAACTCTTCGCACCCCGTATCAAACCCTTCCGTACAGCTCAGGTTTAACCAGTACAGCGCTTTCTGTTTATTGGGCGTGATAAAGCCTTTCTCACCCTGCCTGAACAACATCCCAGCCCAGTACTCGGCGTAGCCGGTACGCGAAAGGGCTGAACTCCGCTTGAACCACGAGGCGGCCTGCACGTCATCCTGCGCTACCTCGACGCCGTTGGCATAAATCAGCCCCAGCAGCAGCTGTGCATCGACCGCAGAGTCGCTGTCGATATCTTCGGTTGCCGTGTGCAGCAGTCTGATGGCCTGGGGATAGTCCGTTTTTCCCGCCTGAGTATTCACCAGAATGCGCGCCAGCATGATCGCGCCGCGTTTGCTGCCAGCAATGTTTGCCTGCTGTGCCAGGGCTTTGGCCTGTGTGTAATTGCCCTGCGTAAAGAGGATTTGCGAGAGCAACCCCATGGCGTCGACATCGCCGCCTTTAGCGGCTTTCTCGGCCCACAGCGCGGCCTGCTTGCTGTCGCCGGAGCTGAAGTACGTATCGGCAAGATAATACTGGGCACGCGCATCACCGGCTTCCGCCTGTTTCCGATACTGGCTGCCTATCTCATCGGCGCGGGCGAAGGATGTTAAAAACACTAACAACAGAAAAATGGCTTTCATGGATTCTTATCATCTGGGTACACGCCGCGCAGTATAATCGCGGGCGCAAAAGAAAAAAATGGGTGCATTAAGACCTCAGCATCCTACAAGCCGGGCGGAACCGTTGTTCCGCCCGTAGAGGTTAGCCTGGGTTGCAGGCTAATTTAGCCGCCACCTCCTGATGCTCACTCTTTATTGAAAACTCGCAGAGCTTACCGCGAGTAATAAAGGTAAAGATCACTATCGTCAGGCAAACAATAAAGACGATGCCTAACGCAGTTTTTAATGGCGTCATGCCTTTTACTCCTTGTCAAAAAAAGAATAAGAGGCTACTCTCAACCTGTTGGAGTTGAGGGAGTAGCCTCGGGTAAATGAAAATTTCCCGGGGCTTTCTACTTTCTGTCCCTCAACAATGCTCAAGACAGAAAGTCTTAAGCACCCGCAGAATATCTTATCCCTCTGAATTAAAATGCAAAGATGTAATTCTTTTTCGCGAAAATTACATTATTTCTGCGAGCCGTTTTCCAGAATATTAATTGATATTATTGATGGGTTACTCGGAAATAAAAAGGGAGTGAATATTTCACTCCCTTTATTCATCGATGAATTAACGGCTTCAACCCATTGCGCTTTCGCGCAGTCGGGCTTTTAGCTTGTTATATTCGTCGATCACATACTGTTCAGCGGCGTGCTGATCCGCAATCGGCTCAACGTTTACGGCGCAGTATTTATACTCCGGCGTTTTGGTTATCGGGCTTAAGTTCTCGGTCACCAGCTCGTTACAGGCACCAATCCACCACTGGTAGGTCATATAGACCGCCCCTTTGTTTGGACGATCGCTGACCTGCGCACGGGTGATAATCCGTCCTTTGCGCGAGTTCACCCACACCAGCGCCTCGTCCTCAATACCAAGGCGCTGCGCATCGGCGGTGTTGATTTGCGCGTAGCCGGGCTCGTCCGCCAGCGCGGCCAGCGCGGCGCAGTTTCCGGTCATCGAACGACAGGAGTAATGGCCCACTTCGCGTACGGTGGAGAGCACCATCGGATACTCATCGGTGAGTTTATCGATCGGCGCGACCCAGTCGCAGGTGAAGAACTGCGCCAGCCCGTTCGGGGTGTCGAATTTCTCCTTAAAGAGATAGGACGTCCCCTGATCGGCCTCTGACTCATCCCGACACGGCCACTGGATGTAGCCCAGCTCGCCCATTTTTTCATAGGTGGCGCCGTAGAAGTCCGGACACAGGCTGCGCAACTCATCCCAGATCTCCTGGGTGTTGTTGTAGTGCATCGGGTAGCCCATGCGGGTGGCGATTTCACTGATGATCTGCCAGTCCGTTTTCAGATCCCACTTCGGCTCGACCGCCTTGAAGAAGCGCTGGAAGCCGCGGTCGGCCGCCGTGTAGACGCCTTCATGCTCGCCCCAGGAGGTCGACGGTAAAATGACATCCGCCGCCGCCGCGGTTTTGGTCATGAAGATATCCTGGACAATCACCAGCTCCAGATCCTCAAACCCTTTACGCACTGCAGAAAGCTCGGCGTCGGTCTGAAGCGGATCTTCACCCATGATATAGGCCGCACGCACTTCGCCATGCGCCGCGCGGTGCGGCAGCTCGCTGATGCGATATCCGGTGTGTTCCGGCAGGCTTTCCACGCCCCACGCCTTCGCAAACTTGGCGCGGTTTTCCGGGAACTTCACGTACTGGTAGCCCGGATAAGTATCCGGCAGCGCGCCCATATCGCAGGCGCCCTGCACGTTATTCTGACCACGCACCGGGTTCACGCCAACGTGGGCTTTACCCAGATTACCGGTCAGCATCGCAAGGCTGGTGAGCGAGCGCACGGTTTCCACGCCCTGGTAGAACTGGGTCACGCCCATACCCCAGAGAATGGCGGCGGTTTTTGCCCCGGCATACATTCTGGCCGCCTGACGAATCTCCTGCGCGCTGACGCCGGTTATCGCTTCGACGGATTCAGGCGTATAGCCCTCGACTATTTTCTTATACTCTTCAAAGCCTTCTGTACGGGTCGCGACAAACGCCTGGTCGTACAGGTTCTCCTCAATAATGACGTGCCCCATTGCGTTCAACAGCGCGATGTTTGAACCGTTTTTCAATGCAATGTGCATATCCGCAATGCGCGCGGTTTCAATTTTGCGCGGATCGCAGACGATGATTTTCGCCCCATTCTGTTTAGCGCGAATAACGTGGTTCGCGACGATAGGGTGAGAATCCGCCGGGTTATAACCAAAGATGAAAACGAGATCGGTATTATCTATCTCGTTGATGGCATTACTCATTGCGCCGTTACCGACCGACTGGTGCAGACCTGCAACCGATGGGCCGTGTCAGACGCGAGCGCAGCAGTCGACGTTATTGGTACCAATAACGGCGCGCGCGAATTTTTGCATCACATAGTTGGTTTCATTTCCCGTCCCGCGGGAAGAGCCGGTGGTCTGGATGGCATCCGGGCCATACTTGGCCTTAATGGCACTCAGGCGCGTGGCGACATAATCCAGCGCCTCGTTCCAGGAGACGGCTTCCAGCTTGCCGCCGCGCTCGCGGCGGATCATAGGGGTTTTCAGGCGCGGGGTAAGGATTTGGGTATCGTTAATAAAATCCCAGCCGTAGTACCCTTTCAGGCACAGCGTGCCCTGGTTGGTTTTCCCCTGCGCGGCCTCCGCCCGGACGATTTTGCCGTTATCGACCACCAGGTGGATCTTGCAACCTGAGGCACAATAAGGGCAAACCGTGACGACTTTTTTCATCAGTCTGCTCCAGTTAATCGAATCGTTCGCACCCACTATGCAGCTTCTATGCCATGTTTTTTATATGGGTATCCCCTGACTTTACGGCCCATCTGGGGTGAAAACCCTGACAAAAAGCAGCCAATCGTCAAAATTGACGTGTCGACAGGGCGGCGGATGTGACATGGGTTGAATTTCCGTCACTGAAAAAACCTTTTGACTGGAGCCGACGGCAGAATAGTTCAGACTTAACATAATCCCCTGACGGAAGCATACGATGAAACCGGCGATTCTGGTGGTTGATGACGATACGGCAGTCTGCGAACTGCTTCAGGACGTGCTGAGCGAGCACGTCTTTAGCGTGCTTGTCTGCCATAACGGCCAGGATGCGCTGCGCCAGGTTCAGCAGGAGCCGAATATCGCGCTTGTGCTGCTGGACATGATGCTGCCGGATATCAACGGCCTGCAGGTTCTGCTGCAGCTGCAAAAGCAGCGACCGGCGCTACCGGTTGTGATGTTAACCGGGCTGGGCAGTGAGTCAGACGTGGTGGTGGGGCTGGAGATGGGGGCCGACGATTATATTGGCAAACCATTCAACCCGCGCGTTGTGGTCGCCCGCGTGAAAGCGGTGTTGCGCCGAACGGGCGCGCTGGCGGCAGAAGCCTCCGCAGCGCCCGTCGCGGGCATTGCGTTTAACGGATGGACGCTTGATACCACCCGCTGTGAGCTGATTGATCCGCAGCGTAATACCGTGCCCTTAACCCAGGGCGAGTACGGCCTGCTGCTGGCGCTCACGCAAAATGCCCGCCGGGTGCTGAGCCGCGATCGGCTGCTTGAGCTGACCCACAGCGAAAGTGCCGACGTGTTCGACCGCACGATTGACGTGCTGATCATGCGCCTGCGCCGGAAAATAGAGGCTAACCCGCATCAGCCTGCGCTCATCAAAACCATCCGCGGGCTGGGTTACGTGTTTGCCACTGACGTGAGCCGGCCCGAACAGGCGGCATAAGGCTTACGTTATCGCCGGAACAATGATGGCGGCAAAAATCGCGATGATGCACAAATACTTGAGGGCGTAATAGGCCTTACGGTTCCTTTTTTTCAGACGCTGCCCCCGTTCGCGGCTCGCATGAACGTATTTAAAAATGCGGTTAATGCCGCCGGTGCTGTCATTCTCGTCATTCGGTGAGCTGGCCGCAGACATCAGCGTGGTTCCCACCCAATGGTTAACCGCCTGCGCCCAGCGCCATTTCATCGGACGCTCGATATCGCAGAAGAGAATAATGCGCGTTTGATCCGATTTATTTTCTGCCCAGTGGACGTAGGTCTCATCAAAAATAACGGCTTCACCATCCCGCCAGCTGTGGCGCTGCCCGTCGACTTCAATAAAGCAGCGATCGTCATTCGGGGTGAATAAGCCCAGATGGTAACGAACCGAGCCCGCATACGGATCCCGGTGCTTGCCAAGCTTTGCACCCGCCGGCAGCTCGGCAAACATGGCCGCCTTCACCGAAGGGATTTCACTCACCAGCCGGGTCGTCACCGGGCATAAAGACTGCGCGGAGGGATGGGCATCGGCATACCACTTCAGATAAAAACGTTTCCAGCCGCGTTTAAAAAAGGTGTTAAAGCCAGCGTCGTTATTATTTTCCGCTGCCTTAATATGATGCTGCAAACGCAGCGCCTCTTCGCGAATAACCAGCCAGTTTTCCGTCAGCTTATTTAATTCCGGGAAGCGCTCTGTTTCAAAGAAAGGCTGCCTGGCGGGCAGGGAAGAAAACGCCGTCATAAACATATTGATGGGCGCCATAAACGTCGAATGGTCGAAGAGCTGACGGGAAAGCGTCTGTTTTTCTTTGCCGCGGGAATGCGCATAAATAACGCTGATAATGAAAATACCGATGATGATGACTGCGAACATTTTTCCCTTGTCCTCTTTCTATCTCATTTCGGAAAAGCGTGCGGACAGAGTGCTGCCCACGCCGAATATGCCAGATGGAGAGAGTGTAGTTCGGGAATATAAAATTCATAGAACTGTAATGAAAAATCGCAATTATTGTTAAATTAAATGCTCTCGCGAATAAACGCCTGCAGCTCGGCCAGCGTTTTTGCGCCGTCAATCGCATTGGCGGCCAGCAGGCTTGCCCGCGCGCAGGCGTGCGCCAGATAAATACTCTCTGTTAGCGGGAGCGATTCATGGCAGCCGTATAAAAAGCCCGCGCAAAAGGCATCGCCCGCGCCGACGCTGCCGATAATCTCTTCCTGCTCCAGCATCCATGACGGGATCCAGCGACCCGCTTCACCGCGAGCTTCTCCCCATGCGCCTTCCGGACAGTGGATCACCACCCGCTGGCGTACGCCGGCCGCCAGCAGCTGCGCCGCGGCGTCCGCGATATGGGCAATGTGCGGGGCGTCGTTTTCGTCACGCATTGTCAGGCCGCTAAACTCACCGGCCTCCAGTTCGTTAATCACCAGATAGTCGAGATGGCGAAGGGCAGGGAGCACCAGCGGCTGATAGCGCGGGTCGCCCTTGCGGGAAACCAGATCGAGCGAGGTTTCATACCCCTGGTCACGCATCTGCGCCAGCAGCCGCGCGCTGCGGGTGCCAAATTCGTCATCGGGCATATCCAGGCTGTCGAGCAGCAGGAGATAGCCGAGATGGAAGATCTTCATCGATCCGTCTAAGCGATCGAAAGCAGGAAGATCCAGCAGGCGGTTGGCCCCGGGCGAGTGGAAAAAGGTGCGCTGTCCGCTGGGGTCGGTCATCACCTGCGACATGGAGGTTGGCGCAAAGGTGGTGCGCTGTACGCGCTGGCGGTTGACGTGGTACTGGTCGAGCATCGCCAGAATGTAGTCCCCGTCGCCGTCTTCGCCAATCAGCCCCACCGCCTGCAGCGGCAGGCCAACGTGCATTTTTGCCAGCGTCAGCAGGACGTTGAGCGGCGCGCCGCCGGTTGAGCGTTCGCTGTGGGTGATTTCCGCCAGCCAGCCGCGCTCCGGCCACTGCACGATCTGGTGGACGTGGTCCACCAGCATATTGCCTGCGGCGATGATGCCTTTGCGTTCCATCATGCCTGCCCCGCGCTGCCGAAAATGCGCATCTGTTCGGCGACCGTATCGGTAATCGCTTCTTCAATGCCGAGCAGCAGTTCGGCAAACTCGTCGTACAGCGGCTGGCGGTTCCCCATGCGCTGCTCCACGGCGGCGAGCGCGGCCTGCGACATGCCGGTATAGAAATTGATTTTATGAATGCCCAGCTCGATGGCGCGGCGGAAGTCGGCATCGCTAATCCCGGAGCCGCCGTGTAAAACCAGCGGCAGCCCCGTCTGCTGACGAATGGCGTCCAGACGCGGGAAATCGAGCTTCGGCTCGCCTTTATACTTGCCGTGTGCGTTGCCGATGGCGACGGCCAGCGCGTCGATGCCGGTTAAATCAACAAATTCGCGCGCCAGCTGCGGATCGGTGAAGAAGGCTTCATCCGCATGTCCGTAAAGCGCGCCCCCTTCATCACCCCCGACCGCGCCCAGCTCTGCCTCCACGGAGACGCCCACCGCATGGCACATCTTCACCACTTCCCGCGTCTGGCGAACATTTTCCTCATAGCTCAGCGTAGAGCCATCGAACATCACGGAGCTGAACCCTAAGCGCAGGGCGCGCACGACGGCGTCATAATGCAGGCCGTGGTCGAGGTTGAGCACCACGGGAATAGCGTGGCGAGCGGCCTCGAACTTCACCGCTTCGACAAGGGAATCCAGCGACACGTACTTAAAATGCACTTCCGCGATGTTGATGATAAACGGCGAGCGTTCCTGCTTTGCGGCGGCGAATAGCGCGCGCAGGAAGTGGGAGTCGAGCACGTTAAACGCGCCCAGCGCATAGCGGTGTTGTCTGGCGTGCGCAAGACCGTCGGCAAGAGAAATCAATGGCATCATTCACCCCTTATATCCGAAACAGGTTGTACTCGTTGCACAGCACCAGCAGCGCCGGTTCGTCTTCTTCGATGTTGTTATAGCGGGCAACGGGCTGCAAAAAGTGGTTGTCGTGTTCATCGTCATTAACCGAGGAGACTTCGCCCACCAGCACGTCGCCGAAGCCGCGTTCGCCCCAGAAACTGTGGTAAAGAGTGGGCGTCAGGCAGATGCTTTCCCCTGGCGTGAGGCGCAGCTGGCTGCCGGGGGCGTGTGTCTGGCGGCAGCCGTCGACGGTGACGGTCACGTCGGTGTTTTCCGTCTCTTCATGCGCTCCGGCATTCCATAACTCAATGATCAGATTCCCGCCGCCCCGGTTGATGATGTCTTCGCGCTTGCGCCAGTGAAAATGCATCGGCGTCACCTGGCCGTCGCGCACGTGCATGATTTTTTCGGCATAGCTTTTTTCATAAGGCACGCCGTTGGGCGAGCCGTTGCGCAGGGTAAACAGCGTCAGGCCCTCAGCGGCAAAGTTGTTGCCGCCGAACGCCGTCACGTCCCAGCCGAGCTTGAGATCGAACACTTCCTGCCATGCGGCCTGGTCAAGCTGCTGCCATTTCGTTGGCGGAAAGCTGGCAAAAGGCGGGAGATGAACGTCGTGCATGGAGAAAAACTGCCGCGTGTGGCCGAGGATTTCATTGATGTCGGAGCGTTTCATGGGGACTCCTTGAAAACAGTACCCTCTCCCTGCGGGAGAGGGAAAAGGATCATTTAACCGTCCACCCCTTATACGTGCCGACGTTCTTTTTATCGATCATCGTCACCGGGATCAGCACGGGCGCTTTCGGCGCGGGTTTGCCCTGGAGAATGTCATAGCCGATCTCCACCGCCTTTGCCGCCATGACCTGCGGATCCTGCGCCGGGGTTGCGACAAACAGGGAATTTTCGCGCTTCAGCGCTTCCTCACCGTCCGGTGAACCATCCACGCCAACGATAAAGAACTCATTGCGCTGCGCCTGTTTCGCCGCCAGATCGGCGCCGATCGCGGTCGGATCGTTAATCGCAAACACGCCGTCGATCTTCGGATTGGCCGCCAGCAGGGAGGTCATGACTTCCAGACCGCCTTCACGACTGCCCTTGGCGTTCTGGTTATCCGAGAGCACCTTGATATCCGGATGTTTTTTGAATTCCGTCTGGCACCCTTCTACGCGGTTTTGTACCGCAGAGACCGGCGGTCCGTTGATGATCACCACGTTGCCTTTCCCTTTCAGGCGGTCGGTAATGTACTTACAGGCCATCTCACCCGCCTGGGTGTTATCGGAGGTGATGGTGGCATCAGCCCCTTCCGCCGCCACGTCAACCGCCACGACCACGATCCCGGCGTCCTTCGCGCGCTTCACCGCCGGGCCGATCCCTTTGGAATCCGCGGCGTTGAGGATGATCATGTCCACTTTCGCGGCAATGAAGTTGTCGATCTGCGCCACCTGCTGGCCCAGGTCGTAACCGCTGGAGACCAGCGTCACCTTGACGTTATCGCCCGCCAGCTTGCGCGCTTCCAGCTCGGCACCTTTGGTGATCTGCACGAAGAACGGGTTAGCCAGGTCGCCCACCGTCACGCCAATGGACTTCAGATCTTTCGCCTGCGCAAACGGCGTTGCGGCAAGCAGCGCGCCAGCACAGAGCGCGGTCACTAAGGGTTTCAAACGCATCTTGTCTTCCTCACTCGTAGGGTATTGTTGTTATGCACTTTGATGGTGTCGGGTACGGTATTTGTCGATCAGCACCGCAATGATGATCACCGCCCCTTTGATCACCAGCTGCCAGAAGTAGGAGACGCCCATCAGCGTCATGCCGTTGTTGAGGGTGGCGATGATCAAGGCACCGACCAGCGTGCCGGTGATCGTGCCGATCCCGCCGACGAAGCTGGTGCCGCCGAGGATCACCGCCGCAATTGCATCCAGCTCGTAACCCGTGCCGAGGTTACCGTTAGCGCTGTAGAGGCGTGAGGCGCTCATGACGCCGCCGAGGCCGGAGAGCAGGCCGCTCATGCCGTAGACAAACAGCAGCACCAGCCAGACCTTAATGCCCGTTAAGCGCGCCGCCTGCATGTTGCCGCCCACGGCGTAGATGTGAACGCCGAGCGTGGTGCGGCGCAGGATGAACCAGCACACCACAATGACCGCCAGGGCGATCGCCACCAGCCAGGGGATCGGGCCGAGGTAGTTATTGCCGATCCACTCGAAGTTGATGTTGGAGTTAATGACCGTCGTGCCGTCGGCCAGCAGATAGGCCGCGCCGCGCAGCGCCGTATAGGTGCCGAGCGTGACGATGAAGGGGGGCAGCCCGGCAAAGGCCACCAGTGCGCCGTTGAACAGGCCCAGCACCATGCCGAGCATCAGCGCGGCCGGAATGGACAGCCCGGCGAATTCGGGAATGAGCGACACTACCATCGCCGCCACCGCCGTGGTGCCGAGAATCGACCCCACCGAGAGGTCAATCCCGCCGGTGAGGATAATAAAGGTCATTCCCGCCGCCAGCACGATGTTGATCGACGCCTGACGGGTGATGTTGAGCAGGTTGCTCTCAGTGAAGAAGTTGGGCGCAATAAAGCCAAAAACCGCCACAATCAGGATCAGAATCGGCAAAATACCGACCGTTTGCATCAGATCGCTCATCAGCATTTTTTTGGCGGAGGCGGATTTCGCCACCTGCTGCGGATGGGTTGGAGTTGTCATGATTGCACCGCCTGATGATGAGTGTCGTTCACGCCGGTTGCCAGCGTCATAATGTTTTCCTGAGAGATGTCACGCCCGTGAAGCTCGCCCGCGATGCTGCCTTCCCGCATCACGTAAACCCGGTCGCTCATGCCCACCACTTCCGGCAGCTCGCTGGAGATCATCAGGATCGCCACGCCTTTGCGCGCCATCTGGTTCATGATGCGGTAGATCTCGCTTTTTGCGCCGACGTCCACGCCGCGCGTGGGTTCGTCCAGAATCAGAATGCGCGGGCCGATGGCGACCCAGCGGGAGATGAGCAGTTTTTGCTGGTTGCCGCCGGAAAGACCGCCTGCGCGCACCTGCGAATGGGGCACGCGGATATTGAGCAGGGCAATGGCGTCATCGGAAATGGACTGGGCTTTTTTGCGGTTCAGCCAGCCGAAGGTGGCGTCGCGCTCCAGCGTCGCCATAGTGATGTTCTCCTGCGCCGCCAGCTCCAGAAACAGCCCCTGCTCCTTGCGGTTCTCGGTGAGAAAACCGATGCCGTTTTCGATGGCCGCGCGCGGGGAGTGAATCACCACCGGCTCGCCGTCGACCTCAATCATGCCGCCCGTGGCTTTACGCACGCCGAAGATAAGCTGTGCCAGCTCGGAACGTCCGGCCCCGACCAGTCCCGCCAGCCCGACGATTTCGCCGGAACGCACCTGCAGGCTGCACGGCTGTACTTTTTTACCGTCGGTGAGGTGGTGGACGTTGAGACGCGGACTGCCGAGGGGAATATCACGCTCCTTGTTGAACAGGTCGCTTAGCGGGCGGCCCACCATCATCTTTACCAGTTCCGACGCGTTCAGCTTGTCGCGCGTCAGGCTCCCGACGTACTGCCCGTCGCGCAGAACGCTGACGCGGTCAGAGAGTTCATAGACCTCCGCCATGCGGTGGCTGATATAGATGATCGCCATCCCTTCATCGCGCAGGCGCAAAATCAGTTCAAACAGGCGATGGGTTTCGCGGGAGGAGAGGGCGGCTGTGGGTTCATCCATCACCAGAATGCGGCTGTTGCGGTGCAGCGCGCGAGCAATTTCCACCTGCTGCTGTTCGGCGATGGTGAGCTTCATCACCAGATCGGTGGCGCTAAACTGCGCGCCGAGGCGGTCAATCACCGCCTGCGCCTGGGCGGCCATCTCCTTGCGCTGGACCAGCCCGCCGCGCGACAGCTCGCTGCCGAGGAAGATATTTTCGGCTACGGTCAAATTGGGCGCGAGCTGCATCTCCTGGTAAATCAGCGTGATGCCTGCGGCCAGCGCATCCTTCGGCCCTTTAATGTGAAACGGCTGGCCGTCGATCAGGATCTCGCCGCCAGTGGCGGTATAGGCGCCCGCGAGGATTTTCATCAGCGTGCTTTTGCCTGCGCCGTTTTCACCCATCAGCGCGTGGATCTCACCGGCAAAGACCGTCAAATCCACACCCTTGAGCGCGTGGAAACTGCCAAACGTTTTGGCAATGCTGCGCATCTCTAATACCGGGGTTCTGCTCATGGCGGATCTCCTGTGAATGCCGATTTCTGCACTTCATCACAGGTGCGTAAATGCAAAATGTCAGAAGCTGTTCATATTTGTCATAGTTATGAATAGCTAATCGCCATCACATTTTCCTTTTCCCTCTCCCTGTGGGAGAGGGCCAGGGTGAGGGCACCAAACCGCACAGGAGCCCAACCCCATGCCATCACGCCCCCCGTTCTTCGCCAGCGCACGAGGCCGCCTGCTGATTTTCAATCTGCTGGTGGTCGCCGTGACGCTGATGGTGAGCGGCGTGGCGGTGCTCGGCTTCCGCCACGCCAGCCAAATCCAGGAGCAGGTCCAGCAGCAAACGCTGGACGACATGACCGGCAGCATGAACCTGGCCCGCGACACCGCCAGCGTGGCAACGGCGGCGGTGCGGCTCTCGCAGGTGGTCGGGGCGCTCGAGTACAAAGGTGAAGCCGAGCGCCTGAAGCAGACGCAAATGGCCCTGCGCCACTCGCTGGAGCAGCTTGCGGAGGCGCCGCTGGCGCAGCAGGAGCCAGCCCTGGTGGCGCGTATTATTCAACGAAGCAATGAGCTACAGCAGAGCGTGACGGAGATGCTGGAGCGCGGACAGCGACGCCATCTGGAGCGTAACGCGCTGCTGAGCTCGCTGTACCAAAGCCAGAGCTACCTGCGTCATCTGCAGGACATCAACCGCCGCTATGGCAGCAATGTTCCGGATGCGCAGCAGCTGATGGAGATGGACCGGCTGATCGCCGCCGCCATCGAAACCCCCTCGCCGCGCGCAACCGTTCAGCAGCTGGACGCGGTGGCCGCGATGCTGCCCCGGAGTGCCGCACAGCCGGTCGTGAAGGCAGTTTTGCCCGATTTTAATGCCGAGCTAGGTCAGCTCGCCCCGCTGTCGAAGCAGCTGGAGGAGAGCGATCTGGCGATAAGCTGGTACATGTTCCACATCAAGGCGCTGGTGGCGATCCTCAACAGCGATATTAATCAGTACGTTGAGCAGGTGGCGCAGGCCTCCCGGCTTCGCACCGCCCAGAGCCATCACGAACTGCAATCCATCAGCGTGTTTATCACCATTTTCGCCGTGCTGGCGCTGATCATCACCGGGTGTGCCTGCTGGTATATCTACCGCCATCTGGCCTCCAACCTGACGGCCATTTCCCGGGCGATGTCGCGTCTTGCTCACGGTGAACAGGATGTGTCCGTTCCCGCGCTGCAGCGGCGCGATGAGCTGGGCGAACTGGCGCGCGCGTTTAACGTTTTTGCCCGCAACACCGCCTCGCTTGAGCACACCACGCGCCTGTTGAAAGAGAAGACCACGCAGATGGAGATCGACCGCATTGAGCGTCAGGGGCTGGAAGAGGCGCTCCTGCACAGCCAGAAAATGAAGGCCGTCGGACAGCTGACGGGCGGGCTGGCGCATGATTTTAATAACCTGCTGGCGGTGATCATCGGCAGCCTTGAGCTGACCGACCCCGAATCAAACGACGCGCCGCGCATTACCCGGGCGCTGAAGGCGGCCGAGCGTGGCGCCTTGCTGACCCAGCGCCTGCTGGCGTTTTCCCGCAAGCAATCCCTGACCCCGCATGCGGTAGAGATGCAGCCGCTGCTGGAGAACCTCCGGGAACTGCTGCGTCACTCCCTCCCTGCCACCCTGACCCTGGAGATCGAAGCGCAATCCCCGGCATGGCCCGCCTGGATAGACGTTAGCCAGCTGGAAAACGCCATCATTAATCTGGTGATGAACGCGCGTGATGCGATGGAAGGGCAAAGCGGGGTGATTAAAATTCGCACCTGGAATCAGCGCGTTACCCGCAGCGACGGACGCAGGCAGGATATGGTGGCGCTGGAAGTCATTGACCGCGGCAGCGGCATGTCGCAGGAGGTCAAATCCCGCGTCTTTGAGCCGTTCTTCACCACCAAACAGACCGGGAGCGGGAGCGGGTTAGGCCTGTCGATGGTGTACGGCTTTGTCCGCCAGTCCGGCGGCCGCGTGGAGATTGAGAGCGCGCCGGGGCAGGGGACGACCGTCCGGCTTCACCTTCCGCGATCGACGCTACCCGTAGTTCCTGAAGATGAAACGCTCTCTGCCACCGCCTCCGTCGATAACGAGCGGCTGGTACTGGTGCTGGAAGATGAAGCCGATGTCCGTCAGACCCTGTGCGAGCAGCTGCACCAGCTTGGCTACCTGACGCTCGAAGCGGAAAACGGCGAGCAGGCGCTGAGCATGCTGGCGGCGTCGCCGGATATTGGCATGTTTATCAGCGACCTGATGTTGCCGGGAAGCTTGAGCGGAGCCGAGGTGATTAGCCATGTGCGCAGCCACTATCCGCAGCTTCCGGTGCTGCTGATCAGCGGACAGGATTTACGGCCCACGCATAATCCTCAGCTGCCGGACGTTCAGCTACTGCGCAAGCCGTTTACGCGGGTGCAGCTGGCGCAGGCGCTGCGGAAAATATGTTTTTAAATGCCCCTGTTTAGGATTTCATCAAGAGCATCGTTGACGCCGGTGATGTTAATCTGCGCAAAATTTAGCAGATTGGGATATAAAAGGAATTATGCCGGTACTCACAAAGGGGGACTCACAAATGATCGTGATGCCTACAACATATAGCCCGAGCACAATTGCCAGGTCGTTTAAACTCGTTGATGAGTTTGAGCTTTCCGGGCGAGTGCTACATGTTATTTTTGATAGCCAGACGCCAAGAGCTGCGATTATTGAAGCGGATATCGAAACCTTCGATGGGGTGCCCCGGCATCGGGTTGTTGCTGCCCTGGATTTACAACGTAAAACGCATTTGGGTGAAGATATCATTGCCGTCGAGCGCTGTTGGGAAGATGCCAATGTCATTCAGGTAGAAGGTATCTGTGTTGATCCCGCCGAGCGTGACAAGGGACTGGCAACTCGCCTGTATGAAGCCCTGGTATTACAGTGTGGCGTGACACTTGTCAGCGACTTTGAACAATATGAGGGTGGGAAGATGCTCTGGCAGAAAATTGCCCGCGAGTCTGACCAAATCGCTGTATTTGTTCTTGATACCGAGCAGGGCGCATTTTGGCCGTATGATGGTAGCAAGGTTATCTATGACGGAGGGTGTATCCCCGAAGATCGTATCTGGAGCCATTCGCCGGATCAAAAATGCTACGGCATCGTCCTGGTCGCAGAAAATAAACAGCGTGCGAATCAACTGATGGAAGTCCCAGGACACAACTGAATTTGAGATTCCTCCGCTACCCCCACACCCTGCTGTTCATTACCTTAAGGCCAGTTCACCTGCGAGTCTGGCATTATGAAACGTTACTCTACCGCTCTGTTATTTGGTCTGCTGTCACTCACCAGCCAACTGGCGCATGCCGATATCGTTGATGATGCTATTGGCAACATTCAACAGGCAATCAACGACGCCTATAACCCCAGCAGCCGCCGCAGCAACGATGATGACGATCGTTATGACGATAACCGTCGCATGGATAGCCGTCAGTATGACGATCGCCGTCGGCAGCTTGAAGACAGACGCCGCCGTTTAGATGAGCGTCAGCGCCAGCTGGATGACGACAGACGCCGTCTGGAAGAGGATGAGCGCAGGTTAGAAGACGATTACGATCGAGGCTAAAGCCTGGTGACGCTTCGCTGACGCAGGCCTGCAAAACCCTGGCGCGTAGGCCGGGTAAGGCGCAGCCGCCACCCGGCAAAACTCAGTCGAGAACCAACACCATCCCGTCATACCCCGCTTCAATGCCGGACGGCAGCGGGTTATCCATCATCCACACGTC
This sequence comes from Enterobacter sp. EC_64, assembly GCF_019584165.1. Lineage (NCBI taxonomy): Bacteria > Pseudomonadati > Pseudomonadota > Gammaproteobacteria > Enterobacterales > Enterobacteriaceae > Enterobacter > Enterobacter sp. EC_64. The sequence goes on along the minus strand of NZ_VDAS01000012.1, from coordinate 20,344 downwards.
AAACTGATGGCTGATATGCGTCAGGATCACCTGCGGGCAGCCAATCACTTCGTTTAACGCCATCACGGTATTTAAGTCGCAATGGTTTCGCGGCGTCTCGTCGCGCGGTTCGTGGCTGCAGTCGATAATCATCGCCTGCGGCTGATTGTTGAGCAGGAACTTCACCGTTTTTTTCGGCAGCCCGGCGGTATCGGACAGCCAGGCCACGCGGCTGTGGGCCGATTCCAGCAGATACCCGAAGGTCAGTTTCGAATGGTTGAGCGGCAGCGGCGTGACCCGCATTCCCTGAAGTTCAAACATCACAAACGGTTCGACCGTATGGCTGAAATCCAGAATCCCCGGATGTTTAAACAGGTCGTCACAGCCCACGTCATCCGGCGGACCGTAAACCGGAATCGTCGCGCCCACGCCCCAGCGCAGGGGGAAGAGTCCCTGAACGTGATCCATATGGTAATGGGTCAGCAAAAACTGCTGAAAGCTGCCCGCGGGCCAGTCGTCCATCAGATGTGGAATACCGGCATCCAGCAGGGTCACCGCATCGTTGAATTTGACCACCGCGCTACAGGGGCGACGGCGATAGGTCTCCTGCAGGCGCGCCCGGCGGCACGCCGCGCAGTCGCAGCCAAAGACCGGCACGAGTTGCGCGCTTCCGGTTCCTGTTAACGTGATTGTCAGACTCATAACGCACCTCTACAGCGGTTTGGTGAATCGGAAATGGCTCTGCGTATATCCTTCACGGACGTAAAAACGGTGGGCGTCCACGCGCTTCACGCTGGTGGAGAGTTCGGTCAGCTCCGCACCGGCCTCTCGTGCCACCCCTTCCGCCCAGGCCAGCAGCTGGCTGCCCACCTTTAACCCGCGCGCCTGCGGCATCACCACCAGCTCCTGGATCTCGCCGATCCAGCGTGCGTGGTGGAGGTGAAACTGCATGTGCAGGCCGATCATGCCGATGACCTGGCCGTCCAGTTCGGCAAGCTGGTAGCGCATGTTGTGATCCTGCAGATTGGCAAGATAGCCCGCGTGAAACGCCTGGTGATCAAATTCGGCCTGCTTTAATTCGCAGATTAACGCATAGACGATTTGCGCATCGTCGGCGGTGGCGGGGCGAAGCGTGCAGTCAGGCATGCTGTTTTTCCTTCTGACGGATAAGCGATAAAAAGGTCTCGACTGACTGTAGCAAACTTCCGTCGTTATTAAGGATATGGCAGTCGGACGGGGTGTAGCGCGCCGCACGCGCAAGCCGCTGATCGATCTCACGGGCGGATTCACGACCCCGGCTCTGCAACCGGCTGCGCAGGACGTCCGGTGAAACCTGCAGGCAGACCGGCAGCAGGGCCGCCCCATAGCGGGCGCGCGCTTGCGAAAGATGCGCCCGCGAGCCGTTGACCAGCACGTCGAACCCCGCATGCAGCCACAGATCGGTCTCGATGCCGATCCCATAGTAATAGCCGTTGGCGTGCCAGCTCAGCGCCAGCAGGTTTTGCCCGGCACGAATGAAAAACTCCTGCTCGCTCAGGGCGATATGGTTTTCACTCCCCGCATTGGCCGCGCGGGTAATGTACCGGTGCGCCACCAGCAGTTGCGGATGCTCCTGCTGCCGTAAGGCGGACAGCAGGCTGTCCTTACCGGAGCCGGACGGCCCCATTAACCAGATAAGTCTTCCCATCAGAACACCCTTTTTCCCTGACGCCAGACGTGGTCAATATGGATGTGCTCGCCCCTGCGGTGGGCCAGCACCAGATCCGCCCGCTTGCCTTCGGCTATCTCGCCGCGATCCTGCAAGTTAAGCGCCGAGGCCGGGTTTTTCGTCACCAGGCGAATCGCCTGCGGCAGCGTAAAGCGGTTGCCCTCGTCGTCGGCCACCCGGAACGCCGCGTCGAGCAGGCTGGCGGGGTAATAGTCAGAGGAGAGGATATCCAGCAGGCCGAGCGAGGCGAGCTTGCTTGCCGCCACGTTGCCGGAGTGCGACCCGCCGCGCACGATGTTCGGTGCGCCCATCAGGACGTTCATGCCGTGCTTGCGGGAGGCTTCAGCCGCCTCGAACGTGGTGGGAAATTCAGCGATCACGCTGCCAAGCTGGTGGGATTCGAGCACGTGATCGTGCGTGGCATCGTCATGGCTGGCCAGCGCGATATTGCGGTCCCGGCACATCGCCGCAATTCGGACACGGTTAGGCTGCGACCACCGTGCCGCAAGCGCCAGCTGCTCTTCTTCGTAACGAGCCATCTCCGCGTCGCTGAGAGAATATTTGCCCTGATAGTATTCGCGATATTTTTCAATGTTGGCGAACTGACGCTGCCCCGGCGAGTGGTCCATCAGGGAGACCAGCGACACCGGCTCGCGGCCGACCAGCTTTTCAAACAGCGGCAGGGTAGTGTGGTGCGGTAGCTCGCAGCGCAGGTGCAGGCGGTGCTCGGCGCGGTTGAGGCCGCGCTTTTGCGTCTCCTCGACGGCGTTGATCATCTTCTCCAGGTTCTCCAGACGGTCGCCGCCGTCGCGCACGTCACCGATGGCCACCGCGTCCAGTACGGTGGTGATGCCGCTGGCGACCATCAGCGCGTCGTGGCTGCTCATCGCTGAATGCGCGGGCCAGTCTACCTTCGGGCGGGGAGTGAAGAACTTGTCCAGATTATCGGTATGCAGTTCGATCAGCCCCGGCAGCAGCCAGCCGCCTTCACCGTCCATCGCCTCGGGCGAGCGGCTCTGGGTTTCAGCAAATGCGCGGATTGTTCCGTCCTGGATCTCAATCGAGCCGTCAACCACCTCATTGTCCAGTACTAACTTGACGTTATTGATAATCATGCGGGAGCCCCCATTGGGTGCAGCCTGTCCGCGACGCGGGTGCGAACGCTCTCGTCGTGGAAGATCCCGACGATCGCCGCGCCGCGCGCTTTGGCCTGTTCGATCAGTTCCACCACGGCGGCGCTGTTTTTAACGTCGAGCGAGGCGGTGGGTTCATCCAGAAGTAAAATCGGGTAGTCGACGATAAAGCCGCGGGCGATATTGACGCGCTGCTGCTCGCCGCCGGAAAAGGTCGACGGGGCAAGGCGCCACAGGCGCTCGGGCACATTGAGGCGCGTCAGCAGGCTGGCGGCTTTGGCGGCGCAGGTTTCGCGCGGCACGCCGAGATCCAGCAGCGGCTGCATCACCACGTCCAGGGCGGAGATCCGCGGGATCACCCGCAGAAACTGGCTCACCCAGCCGATTGTCGAGCGGCGCACCTCCAGCACCTTACGCGCCGGGGCCTGCACCAGGTCGATCCATTCATCGCCGTGGCGAATATGAATATGGCCTTCGTCGGGCAGATAGTTGGCGTAGAGGGAGCGCAGCAGGGTCGATTTTCCGCTGCCGGAGTGGCCGTGCAGCACCACGCATTCGCCGCGATTAACCTCCAGCGAGGCATTTTGCAGCACCGGCAGGCGCACGCCGTTTTGCTGGTGGAGCACAAAGGTCTTACTTACGTTTTGTACGTGGATCATGTTGGCCTCGCGATTCGTTTTGCCGGGTGGCGGCTACGCCTTACCCGGCCTACAGGTGCGCTATTCGTAGGCCGGGTAAGCGCAGCGCCACCCGGCAGCAGCAACCTCAGTTCTGCAACACGGACGACACCAGAAGCTGGGTGTACGGATGATGGGGATCGTCGAGCACGCGGTCGGTTAACCCACTTTCCACCACCTGGCCCTGCTTCATCACCAGCAGGCGGTCCGCCAGCAGGCGCGCGACGCCCAAATCGTGGGTGACAATCACCACTGCCAGGTTCAGCTCTACCACCAGGCCGCGCAGCAGATCCAGCAGGCGCGCCTGCACCGAGACGTCCAGCCCGCCGGTCGGTTCATCCATAAACACCAGCTTCGGATGGGTGACGAGATTGCGGGCAATCTGTAAACGCTGCTGCATGCCGCCGGAGAAGGTTGTCGGCAGGTCGTCGATACGCGAGGCGGGGATTTCCACTTCTTCCAGCCAGTGCTGCGCCGTGGCGCGGATGTTGCCGTAATGGCGCGCGCCGGTGGCCATCAGGCGTTCGCCGATATTGCCTCCCGCCGACACCTGACGGCGCAGGCCATCCATCGGGTGCTGGTGCACCACGCCCCACTCGGTGCGCAGCAGGCGGCGGCGCTCGGCCTCGCTCATGCCGTAGAGCGAGGCGCCCTCATACAAAATGTCGCCGTTCTGCGGCGTCAGGCGCGCGGAGATGGATTTCAGCAGGGTGGTTTTGCCGGAGCCGGACTCGCCGACGATCCCCAGCACTTCGCCCGGCCACAGCTCGAACGACACGTCGCTGAAGCCTTTGCCCGGCGCATACAGGTGGGTCAGGTGATTTACCGAAAGCAGCGGTTTCATTGGCCGTTCGCCTCGCTCTGTTGGCGGCAGAAATCGGTGTCGGAGCAGACAAACATCCGTTTGCCCGTGTCGTCCAGCACCACTTCGTCCAGGTAGCTGTGTTTGGATCCGCAGATGGCGCACGGCTCGTCCCATTCCTGCACCGTAAACGGGTGATCGTCAAAATCGAGACTTTCCACGCGGGTGTACGGCGGTACGGCGTAGATGCGTTTTTCACGTCCGGCACCGAACAGCTGCAGGGCGGGCATCATGTCCATCTTCGGATTATCGAATTTCGGGATCGGCGACGGGTCCATCACGTAGCGCCCGTTCACCTTCACCGGGTAGGCGTAGGTGGTGGCGATATGGCCGAAGCGGGCGATATCCTCATACAGCTTCACCTGCATGATCCCGTACTCTTCCAGCGCGTGCATGGTGCGGGTTTCGGTTTCGCGCGGCTCGATAAAGCGCAACGGCTCCGGGATCGGCACCTGAAAAATCAAAATCTGATCTTCCGTGAGCGGGGTTTCCGGAATGCGGTGGCGGGTCTGGATCAGCGTCGCGTCTTCGGTTTTTTCGGTGGTCGCGACGCCCGTTACCCGCTGAAAGAAGGTGCGGATCGATACGGCGTTGGTGGTGTCGTCCGCGCCCTGGTCGATGACCTTCAGCACGTCCGCCTCGCCGATCACGCTGGCGGTAATCTGGATGCCGCCCGTCCCCCAGCCGTAGGGCATCGGCATTTCTCGGCCGCCGAACGGCACCTGATAGCCAGGAATCGCCACCGCTTTTAAGATGGCGCGCCGGATCATGCGTTTGGTTTGCTCATCCAGATAGGCAAAGTTGTAGCCGCTTAAGTTAGCCATGTTTGCGCTCCCGTTGCAGGCGTTTCAGCAGTTCCAGTTCGGCCTGGAAATCGACGTAGTGCGGCAGCTTGAGGTGCGAGACGAAGCCCGCGGCCTCGACGTTATCCGCGTGGGCCAGCACAAACTCTTCGTCCTGCGCCGGGCCAGCAACGTGCTCGCCGTAGTCCGGTGCCTGCAGGGCGCGGTCGACCAGCGCCATGGCCATCGCCTTGCGTTCGCCGAGGCCAAACACCAGCCCGTAGCCGCGGGTAAAGTGCGGGTCTTCATTTTCGGGCGCGACAAAACCGTTCACCATTTCACACTCGGTCATCAGCAGTTCGCCGACGTTTACGGCAAAACCCAGCTCTTCCGGCACGATTTCGACGTCGATATAGCCGCTGCGAATTTCGGCGGCAAACGGGTGGTTGCGCCCGTAGCCACGCTGGGTGGAGTAGGCCAGCGCCAGCAGATAGCCCTCGTCGCCGCGCATCAGCTGCTGCAGGCGGGACGAACGCGAGCACGGGTAAACCGGCGGCGTGCGGGTGATGTCATCCGGCTGCGCGCCGGAGTCCTCTTCCGCCTTCGCCAGACCCTGTTTCGCCAGCAGGCTGAAGACGTGCGGAGACGGTTCCTGTTCGGCGTCAGAGGTACTGAGTCGTGGCGCCTCGCCGTTCGCCAGCAGGGTAAAATCCAGCAGGCGATGGGTGTAGTCATAGGTAGGGCCGAGCCGCTGGCCGCCGGGAATGTCTTTATAAACGGCAGAAATGCGGCGCTCCAGGCGCATCTCCGCCGTGTTGATGGGTTCGCTGACCGCCAGCTTCGCCAGCGTGGTGCGGTAGGCGCGCAGCAGGAAGATGGCTTCCACGTTATCGCCGCTGGCCTGCTTGAGGGCCAGCGCCGCCAGCTCGCGGTCGGCGATACCGCCCTCGGTCATCACCCGATCGACGGCGAGATTAAGCTGCTGTTCAATCTGGGCGACGCTCAGCTCAGGGAGCTGTTCATCACCCCGTCGTCTGTGCGCCTGCAGCGCATGGGCGGCGGCGATCGCTTTTTCGCCCCCTTTGACGGCAACGTACATCAGCACACCTCCACGTGGGTGGTCCGCGGGATGGCCAGCAGGCGCTCGCCGCAGGTCAGGATCAGGTCAATGCCCAGCGGGAACGGGTGCGGGCGCTCGGTCAGCTCGTGAATGATGCACTCCGGCAGCTGCGGCGCGACCATGCGTTCGTCGGCGATGCCTGCGCCCGTCAGGCGCAGCATGCGGCCGCCGCTCAGGCTGGCGACCTGCAAAATCAGCGTGGCGCTGGTTTCCGGGGCGACGGCGGTGCCTTCGCTCAGGGCATTCAGCTGTTCATGGCTGATTTGTTCGTCGGCCACGGCAAAGATTGCCTGCTGCGGCTGTTCAACAAGCGGGGCGCCGGTGTGAAAACGCAGGTTCTGGTTGGCGATATCGTTCGACAGCGCGCCCGAAAGCCATACCGGGGTATCGTTATCGGCAAGCGTCAGCAGCACGCTGGTTGTCGCCAGGTTCAGCGGCAGCCAGCCCTGAGAGAGCTGGTGCAGCGAGACAATCACGCCCGGCTCGCTCATGGCCTTCAGCAGGCGACGGAAACTGTGTTGGGCATCCTGGACGGCCAGGGTAAAAGCAGGTTGAAGCGTCATGCGTTGTCTCCGCGAACGAGCGTAAAGAAGTCGACCCGGCTGGTATTTACTTCGGCCTGACGCGCGGCAAGGCGTGCGGCGCGGTCGGCCTCCAGCGGGGAAATAAGGGTTTCCATCAGCGTCTGGAAATGCGGTTGTTCCTGTAAAAGCGCGTCGATGACCGCGCAGCGCTCGGCGTGGGCTTTATCACGCCCCAGCACGTAGCCGTAGCCCAGCGTGCCGCTGTGCAGGCGGATCGCTGCGCGGGTGAGGGTGGCGTCCCCGGCGAAAAAGCGCTCGCCGGTACCGCCCATGCGCGCCTGGATCTGAACGAGGCCGATCTCCGGCGCGCGGAGGAGGTCGTACCCGGGAGCCAGGCTAAGGGCGTTCATGCGGGCAGAGAGCGCAGCAGGCTGGCTGTGGGCCAGCACGCGCATCCAGCGCTGTCGGGTGGCGGTGTCGAAGTGCATTCAGTGCTCCATGGTGAATTCGATCATGTCGGCGCGGGTCAGGCTGACGGAGTATTCCGTCGCGTCGATCTCGCCGTCACGGTGGTTGAGGGTGCGCACGCAGAGCAGCGGGGCCATATTGGGGATCTCCAGCACCTTGCTCTCTTTCGCCTGCGCGCGGCGGGCGCTGATGCGCGTCTGGGTGCGTTTCAGCGCAATGCCTGTCGCATTCTGGAGAAAATCATGTGGCGAACCGCTGGAGAAATTCTGCAGCACCGGCCAGAGGGTGAGATCCGCGAAGTAGTGATCGATCTGGCATACCGCCACGCCGTTGACCCGGCGCAGCGTGCGCAGGTGGATGACGTTGTCGCCCTCCTGAATACCCAGCGCGTCCGCCACGTGGCTGGAGGCCGGACGCAGCACCGAGAGCAGCTTTTCGCTGGTCGGGTGGCTGCCCTGATCCAGCAGGTTCTGGCTAAAGCGCGCCTGGGCGTTAAGCGGGTAGTCGAACGGGCGCATCAGCACCAGCACGCCCACGCCCTGACGGCGCTGCACCCAGCCGCGCTCGACCAGCTGGTCAATGGCGCGGCGCAGTGTGTGTCGGTTCACCTCATAGCGGTCGGCAAGCTGCTGCTCGGCAGGAAGGTAGTCTCCGCAGCGGTAGTGCGTGCGCAGCTCCACTTCGAGCTTTGCCGCGATCTCTTGCCAGCGGGTGGGGAAACTGGTCGGATGTCTGGATAGGTGCATAGAAAACAAAGCCTCGCTTCTCAGATGAAGTGCTTACGCAAACGTTGAGAAAGGAAATCCAGCAGGCTGACGGTGACGATGATGAGCACCATCAGGGCGCAGGTTTGCTGGAACTGGAAACCACGAATCGCTTCCCACAGGGTGACGCCAATCCCGCCTGCGCCGACCATGCCGACGACGGTGGCGGAGCGGACGTTGGACTCAAAGCGGTACAGGGAGTAGGAGATGAGTAACGGCATCACCTGCGGCAGGACGCCGTAGAGGATCTCTTCGATTTTATTGGCGCCGGTGGCGCGAATGCCTTCCACCGGGCCGGGCTCGATGGCTTCGACCGCCTCGGAAAGCAGCTTGGAGAGCACGCCGGTGGTGTGAATGAACAGCGCCATGACGCCCGCGAACGGACCGAGGCCGACGGCGACCACGAACAGCATCGCAAAGACCATTTCGTTGATCGCCCGACAGGCGTCCATCAGGCGGCGCATGGGCTGGTATATCCACCACGGCACGATGTTTTCAGCGCTCATCAGGCCAAACGGAATGGAGAGAATAACGGCCAGCGCGGTGCCCCAGACGGCGATTTGCAGGGTGACCGCCATTTCACTGAGGTAGTCCTGCCACTGGCTGAAGTCCGGCGGGAAGAAGTCGGCGGCGAAGGTCGCCATATTGCCCGCGTCTTTGAAGAGCAGCAGCGGATCCATTTCCGCGCCCTTCCAGGAGATAACCAGCACCGCCAGCAGGATGGCCCAGCTTATGAGCGAGAACCAGCTGCGCTTCGGAGGCGGGAGGGTGATGGTTTGCATGTGTTACTCCGCAGGTCTTTGTGTGCCGGATGGCGCTACGCTTATCCGGCCTACGATCCAAAATGTAGGCCCGGTAAGCGCAGCGCCACCGGGCGAAAAGCGTTACTGCACCGCTTTATTCACGCTGGTCATCGCGCCGAGCGCGGCGGTCAGGCGGTCGAGGTCTTCAAGCTGGGCCTGAATCGCGGCCACTTTGCTGGTCTTCTCCTCGTCCTTCAGGCCTTTGTTGTCCTTCACGCCCTGCATCTCTTTAAACAGCGCCAGCTGGCGAATCGGGACCAACTGCAGGTCGCTTGACGGGCGGAACGGTGCCCAGCCCAGACGTTCCAGAACTGCTTTCTCTTCCGGCGTTTTGCCATAGGTCATAAAGAAGTCGTACACCTTGTCCTTGGTGCTTTCGGACAGGTTTTTACGCCACACGATCGGGTCGCCGGGGATCAGCGGGGATTTCCAGATAACCTTCAGCTCTTTCAGCTTGTCCGGGGCGGAGATCTTCAGCTTGTCGAGGTTCTCGGTGTTGTTGGTGGCAACGTCCACCTGCTTGTTGGCCACGGCCAGAGCGTTGGTTTCATGGCTGGCGTTTACCGTGCGCTTAAAGTCGCTGGCGGAGGCGTTGTTTTTGGCGAAGACGTAGTAGCCAGGGACCAGGTAACCCGAGGTGGAGTTCGGATCGCCGTTGCCGAAAGTCAGCTCTTTGCGTTTGGCGAGCATGTCGTTGAGGTTGTTGATCGGGCTGTCTTTGTTGACGATCAGTACGCTCCAGTAGCCCGGGGAGCCATCTGCCGCGACGGTCTGGGCAAAGACCTGGCCGTTCGCGCGGTCCACCGCTTCCATGGCGGAGAGGTTGCCGTACCAGGCGATGTCCACTTTATTAAAGCGCATCCCCTGGATGATGCCCGCGTAGTCCGGGGCGAAGAAGGCGTTCACTTTGATCCCCAGCTTGGTTTCCATATCTTTCAGGAACGGTTCCCACTGAGGTTTCAGGTTCTGCTGTGATTCCGTCGAAATAATGCCGAAGTTCAGCGCTTTTTCCTGCTCTTCCGCATACGCCGGGCTTAACAGGGTGCTGAGGCTGAACATGCTGGTAAAGGCCAGCGCGGCAACGGCTTTGTAGCTCATGTACTTTCCTCGGATCGGGTTTAATTAAGCAGCCTGCGCGTTCTCTTCGACGCGGTTAATGCTGCGGTAGAGATGGTCAAAACGTTCGTTATCAAACTGATGGCTCGCGCCATCAAAGAACACGTGCCCCTGACGCAGGGCGACGATGCGTTCGCAATAGCGCAGGGCGTAATCCACCTGATGCAGCGTGACCACCACGGTAATGCCGTCGTTCTGGTTAATATCGCGCAGGGTCTCCATCACGATGCGGGCGGACTCCGGGTCCAGCGAGGCGATGGGTTCGTCAGCAAGAATGATTTGCGCTTTTTGCATCAGCGCGCGCGCAATCGCCACGCGCTGCTGCTGCCCGCCGGACAGGGTGGAGACGCGCTGGTGGGCGAAATGCGCCATGCCGACGCGGGTCAGCGCCTGTAAAGCTTCCTGCTTCTGGGAAGGGGTGAACCAGCGCAGACAGGTGCGCCAGAACGGGGTGCTGCCGAGCGCGCCAATCAGCACGTTCTCCAGCACCGTCAGGCGGTTTACCAGGTTGAACTGCTGGAAGATGTAGCCCGTCTGGGCGCGGCTCTTGCGGATATCGCTCGCCAGACGCCCGGCGCGCTGTACGGTATTACCCAGCAGCTCAACGTGGCTTTCCGGCGTTTTATCGCCGGTGATAAGCCCGCTCAAATGGCGCAGAAGGGTGGATTTACCCGAGCCGGAAGGCCCGAGAAGCGCCACCATGTCGCCCTGCCGGACGGTCAGATCAACGGCATGCAGAGCCTTGTTATGATTGAAGGTCTTGCTCAGTTTCTCGACGTGGATGACAGTTTGCATGTGCGGGGCCTCACGATAAATGTGGCCTCATGCTGGCGCATCAATGTGACATTTGGGTTAAGTGCAGGTTGCGGGAGTTTGAAGAGTTGAGCGGAGTTTGATGACAATCACCGTAGGCCCGGTCAGCGCAGCGCCATCGGTCGCTGTTGCCGGCTGCGCTGCGCGTGTCCTGCCTACGACGTTTGTTGCTTGACGACGTTAATCATCCACGGCACGCCGTATTTGTCGGTGACTTTACCGAAACCGTGCGCCCAGAAGGTCTCCTGCCACGCCATGTCGATGTTCCCGCCCGCGGCGAGGTTGTCGAACCAGCGCTTGCCTTCATTGACGTCCTGGGTGTCGAGAACCAGCGTAAAGCCCGCGTACTGCGCGTTGCTGCCGGGCGGCATCCCGTCGCTCATCATGATATCGCTGCCCGCAATGCGGACGTTGGAGTGGGCGATAGCCGAATCCGGAAATTGCATACCGGACGGACAGCCTTCATCGCTGTTATCGCTTTTTGGCATTTCGCCGAAGGTAATTTTATAGAGAAGTTCTGCGCCGACGGCTTGCTGGTAAAAGGCGGTGGCCTCAGCGCAGTTGCCGGCGAAAGAGATGTAGGGACTTAACGGCATAATCTTTACCTCACGTAAGAAAAGCCCGTTAAGTTTAGTTCTTTTTTTGTAGGCCGGATAAGCGTAGCGCATCCGGCAAAAGCGCCCGGTGGCGCTTCGCTTACCGGGCGTACAGGTGAAAAATCAGTTCTTTTTCACGAACTCAGATTTCAGTTTCATTGGACCGAAGCCGTCAATTTTGCAGTCGATATTATGATCGCCTTCAACCAGACGGATATTCTTCACTTTGGTGCCGATCTTCAGCATAGAGGAACTGCCTTTCACCTTCAGGTCCTTAACGACGGTAACGCTGTCACCGTCCGCCAGCAGGTTGCCGTTCGCATCTTTTACGATGAGCGCATCAGCATCCTGAGCCGGCTCGGCATCATTCCATTCATGAGCGCATTCCGGGCAGATGAACATGCCATTATCTTCATAGGTGTATTCAGAATTGCATTTTGGGCAGTGTGGGAGAGACATATCGGTATCCTCAAAAGTGTAAACGCGCTGGAAAGTGCCAGCTAAATGACGGCAGGGTGCCGAAAAAGGCGGCAAGTATAGCGCAAATCCACACCGTTGTCGGTGATATTGTGAATTAAAAAAGCTAAAAAGCGTATCGGGAGTGACACGTTCTGTCAGTCAGTTACGCGAAGCTTATGTCCATTAACACGGTGGGAAGAAATGACGATAAATATATCGAATATTTTATTGCAGCAAATTGCTACGCTCTGCCATTTCGGATAAGGTGAAGCGACACATTGTTATTTATCTCCGGACTTTGCTGCCATACATATCTTATGGCAGTGGTGCATTACCTCTCTTTTTAGGTGGGTAAATAATGGTGATATATCCTGAAGTTTCTTAAAAATGGGCTACGCTTTTTTCTTTTGGCTATCAGGCCTGGAGAAGAGTTCTACACGCCATGCAAGGATAGGGAATTATTCCTGATTATCTTCAATCAGTTATATTTCGGCGAACATGTTTTCCACACGTGATCATATAAGCCTGAACAACATAATTAAAACCAGTGGCTTAATAAAAGTAATAAATTTGCGTTAAGGAAAGGCTTTTATCATGCACACACAGACCATTTTTGAATTAAGCCAGGAAGCCGAGCGTTTGTTACAGCTTGCCCTGCAAAATCTTGATACGTTGAAATCAATGCCCACTGAGATGCTGGAGAGCACAGAGGCTGCTATTACTGGCGAAACAAACAACGTTTTACCTTTGCATTTTAGCGCGCGCGGTGTCGACGCCCAGCAGGCGATGCTGAATAATGAATTACGCAAAATAACCCGGCTGGAAATGGTCCTGGCCATTGTTGGCACCATGAAAGCGGGGAAATCGACCACCATTAATGCGATTGTGGGTACCGAAGTGTTGCCGAACCGCAATCGTCCAATGACGGCGCTTCCGACGTTGATTCGCCACACGCCGGGTCAGAAGGAACCGGTGCTGCATTTCTCTCATGCCTCCCCGATTGATGAATTGATCCAACTGCTTCAGAAACAGCTCTGTGATTACGACCGCGGGAAGCTGGCTCAGCGTCTGGAAATTGATAAAGACATGAATACGCTGCTGGAGCGCATTGAAAAAGGGGAAGCGTTTGAGAAGCATCACCTGGGCGCGCAGCCGATTTTTCATTGTCTGAAAAGCCTCAACGATCTGGTGAGACTTTCCCAGGCGCTGGGTGTGGAGTTTCCGTTCTCTGAATATACGGCTATTGAACATATCCCGGTGATTGAAGTGGAGTTCGTGCATCTTGCGGGCCTGGATGCCCACCTCGGGCAGCTGACGCTGCTCGATACGCCCGGGCCGAACGAGGCCGGACAGCCGCATCTGCAAAAAATGCTCAGCGAGCAGTTGTCCCGCGCATCGGCGGTGCTGGCCGTAATGGATTATACCCAGCTTAAATCCATTTCTGATGAAGAAGTCCGCCAGGCGATTTCCGCGGCGGGAAAATCGGTGCCGCTGTATGCGCTGGTCAATAAATTCGATCAGAAAGATCGCAATAGCGATGATGAAGAACAGATTCGGGCGATGATCTCCGGCACCTTAATGAAAGGCAATATTTCGCCCGGTCAGATTTACCCCGTGTCGTCCATGTGGGCGTATCTGGCGAACCGCGCGCGCTATGAGCTAAGTTCGCATGGACGACTGCCGGATCATCAGGAGCAACCCTGGGTGCAGGATTTTGCCGAAGCCGCACTCGGACGTCGCTGGCGTACGGCGGACCTCGACGATATCGACCATATCCGACATTCTGCCGATTTGCTCTGGGAAGATTCGCTCTTCGAGCAACCGATACGGAAACTGATTTACGCCGCCTATGCCAATGCCTCGCTATACGCGCTGCGTTCGGCCTCGCATAAGCTTCTTAACTACGCGCAAAACGCCCGCGAGTATCTCGATTTCCGCTATCAGGGGCTGACGGTGGCCTTTGAGGCGCTGGAGCTGAATATCGCACGTCTGGAAGAGGACATGGCGCTTTTGCAGACGCGTCAGCGCGTGGTGAGCGATGAGGTGAAACACGAGGTTGAGGAAGCGCTGAACGCCACCGCAGACTTTATGGGATCCCAAAAAACCGCGCTTCACCAGGCGATTGACCAGGTGTTCAGCACGCCCCCGATTCTTGATTCGGCAGGCACCGAACGGCAGCAACTTCGCGGTGAGAGGGTGAAGCAGCTGGTGCTGGACGATGAAGGGCAGGCGCAGATTGCGCTGAGTAAATTACGCGCCTCCTGCGAGCGGGTGATGCTGGATGCCCAGACGAAGATCGGCCGGGAGCTGGCGTTACGCTTCGATCAGCTGGAGTCCACGCTGGCGCGTTCTCTTAACGAAGCCATGCGTCCCATCGAAACGCGTATTAAAGAGCATCTGAGCCATGCGGGTTTTCGGGCGCGGATCAGCTTCCCGGCGTTTCAGGCAAGCCAGCTTAACTTCAATACGCGAGCGCTGTTTAACGATGCGATTGCGCAGGACGACAGCCAGGCCGCCCCGCCTTCCGGCGGGAGCAGCATGCGCGAAACGGTCTCTCGCTGGCTCAATAATCCTGGCTGGGGCTGGGACGAGTATGTGGAAACGCGCACGCGCTATGTTATCGACATTGCGCAGCTACATGACAAATTTAAGCAACATATTGATCAGTTTTGTGAACAAATACGTAAAGCTTTGTCCGCGCAGGTCGATGTCTCTGTTACGGCAGGAATGGCGACGTTCTTTGCAGAATTTTCGTTGTGCCTGACCGGGTTACAGGAAAGCTTGCGTGATAGCCTCGCAGTGCGTCAGCAAAATGAGCACTCAACCCGAGCGCTCTGCCAGTTGTTGAAGCAAAGCATCACTACTGCGACGTGGATACAGGAAGATACCCGACTGTTACGCGATGATATTCAAACTCTATTCGCGGCAGAGCAACCATGACAACACCACTACTGGACGGCCCCGGGCGAACGCTGGAGTGTATTAATCCAAAATTTATGGTCGATCTGGTGCAGGGGGGAGACGCGGCGCGTCATCCTCGCCTGGGACCACAGCAGCTGCAGTTTCGCGAGCGTTTGACGCAGGAAATCATGACGCATACCCGGCTACGCCCCTGGGCGATGGCGGGGATGCTCAATGAAAATGCGGCGCTGCGCCTGGGGCTGGCGGAAAAGCTGGCCGGGATGCTTGATCCGGGCCATCTCGCGCTGACGCTGATGGCAGAGAAGCTGATTGCGCTGCGTCAGCAGACTCACCCGCGCACCCTGCAGTCTCCCGGACTGACGCAGCAGTACGCCGATCTCGTGTCTCATTTTACCCAACGCGCAGCCTGGAAAGAAAAGGCGCTGACCCAGCGCGGGCTAACGGTGCAGGCGGGTGAGCACAGCGAGCAAATTTTTACCCGCTGGCGGGCCGGACATTATGATGGCTGGTCGCTGGCCGGGCGCTGTTTTATCGTTCTGGAAGAACTGCGCTGGGGAGCATTTGGCGACGCATGCCGCCTCGCGAAAGAAGATGTGGCGGCCATGCTTAAGGATAACCTGCGCAGCATGGCGGCTAACTATCTGGCGCAGGGCATTAATGCCTCACCCACGACCCGCCATTTTTATCACCAGTGGCTGACTGCGCCTGCTTCTCCCGGATCGATCGATCATAAAGACATGCTGGGCTGGCTGGGGGACTGGTGTCAGGCGGATAAGCATCCGGTGAGCTGGTCAGTGACGCAAAACTGGCAGACCGTCGCGCTGGGGATGCCGAGGCTCTGTTCGGCAAAACGGCTGGTGGACGGGATGGTGGAAGAGATTTTTGGGTAAATCCCTTACCCCTCACCCTCTCCCCGCAGGGAAGAGGGGAGGGTTTGGTACGGTGTGTTAATGGCGGAGTTCGACCGCTTTTCGTTCGATATTCTGCTCGGGAGCATTGGCGTAGCGTTTCGCATATAGCGCCGTGATGATCGGCACCAGTAGCGCAGTGACAATCACGCTGGCGGCAACCAGCGCCGTCGCTGAAGCGGCTACCGGTTCGAAGGCCGGGTTAATCTGGGCAATAATCACCGGGTTGGCGACGGCAGCGCCTGCGGCTGAAGAGGCGGCGACGCCCGCCGTGCCGTTTCCTCCCCCGATCACGCGGTCGGCAACGATCAGCGGAATACCGGTAATGACGATTACGGCGACACCCAGCACAATACCCAGCAGGCCGGTATCAAGGATAACCTTCAGGTTGATGGTGTTCCCCAGCGCGAAGCCGAAGAACGGGATCAGCACCGGCGTGGCTTTGCTGAAGAAATCACGCAGATCGTGATCGAGGTTGCCAAGGGCAAAGCCGATCAGGAAGGGCAGGATTGCGCCGACAAAGTGGTGGGGTTCAAAAGAGGCCAGGCCAGCTGACCCCAGGATCAGCATCGTCATCAGCGGGCCTGATTCGAGAGACATCAAGACAAATGCGCCGGACTCTTCTTTCGTCCCGTACTGGTTCATCAGGCTGGCGTACAATCCGCCGTTAGTCATATCCATCGCGGAGACAATCGCCAGCACCGATAACCCCGCGAAGAACCCGGTCTGAATTCCATTCTCCGGGATGAACATCGCGCATATCATCGCCACCGCCCAGGCTACCGCTATTTTGGTTATTACCAGCGTGCCGGATTTCCGTAATACGGTACCGGTCGCCCGCAAATTAATGGATGCACCGATACAAAAAAACCAGACGGCAAGAATTGGAACCGTGCCCGTTATCATGCCTTTTGTGAAACCACCAAAATAAGCCCCGGTATCAGGGGCAAGGGTATTCAGGATGGCGCCCAGCACCAGCGGAACCAGCATCATACCGCCGGGTATGCGTTCTATCGTGGCTTTAATCTTCATGGACAATCCTCACATCTGACCCCGCAGGACGGGCGTTCGGTGTTAAAAATTAGTCAATAAATTCAATTGATTGGCATTTGTTTTTGAGTGGCGTTTCTCGATAATCCCGCCAGGAAAATAAATGTTTTCTCTCGGTTAACTTCATTGGAAAACACATGAAATGCTGTATTCGGATTTATCATGCGATCATTGGAATATTGATTCAATCAAAATAAAACATCGTTTTAGTTATCTTTGTCACATATTCAATGTAAAACTATCGGCGGCTTCCTGATGAAGAAAATTTATGTAAATTGAATGTGAGTAAACGTGGTTTGTTTTTTTGTTGCGAAAGAACTCATGACGTGCGTGAGAGAGCTCACGAGGCGGGGATGAGAAAGGGCTTATTTGCACTGATTGACAAATACTGGACTGAGTTGACCTGATGCTGAAATATGTGTGAAGTTGATCACAAATATAAACGCTGGTAGGGTAAAAAGGTCATTAACTGCCCAGGCAGGCGTCAACAGGTTCGGTTGTATCGACGTAAAACGTCAATGTAAGTAAACCTGCTACGCTTGAATAAGGCGATTCGCATGGAGCGGATCCCATGGTTCACAGAACGCACGCTGGACTGTGAAACAGACAGGGCCGAGTCAACGAGGATAGCTATGCTGAGAAGGAAAAAGATTAAACCCATCACGCTTCGCGACGTCACCATTATTGATGACGCCAAACTGCGTAAAGCGATTACCGCAGCCTCGCTCGGTAATGCGATGGAATGGTTCGATTTTGGTGTCTACGGCTTTGTGGCCTATGCGTTAGGTAAAGTGTTTTTCCCCGGGGCCGATCCCAGCCTGCAGATGATTGCGGCACTGGGTACGTTCTCCGTTCCCTTCCTGATTCGCCCGCTGGGTGGTCTGTTCTTCGGTATGCTCGGTGATAAATATGGTCGTCAGAAGATCCTGGCTATCACCATCGTCATTATGTCGATCAGTACATTCTGTATCGGCCTTATACCGTCTTACGCCACTATCGGCATTTGGGCACCGATTCTGCTGCTGATCTGTAAGATGGCACAGGGCTTCTCCGTGGGCGGTGAATATACTGGCGCCTCGATCTTCGTTGCCGAGTATTCTCCTGACCGTAAGCGCGGGTTTATGGGAAGCTGGCTGGACTTCGGCTCCATTGCCGGTTTTGTCCTGGGCGCGGGTGTGGTGGTCCTGATTTCAACCGTAGTGGGGGAAGAGAACTTCCTCGACTGGGGCTGGCGTATCCCATTCTTCCTGGCACTGCCGCTGGGGATCATTGGCCTCTACCTGCGTCATGCGCTTGAAGAGACGCCTGCGTTCCAGCAGCACGTTGATAAGCTGGAGCAGGGTGACCGCGAAGGGCTGCAGGACGGTCCGAAGGTATCGTTCAAAGAGATTGCCACTAAGCACTGGCGAAGCCTGCTGGTCTGTATCGGTCTGGTGATCTCCACCAACGTGACCTATTACATGCTGCTGACCTACATGCCGAGCTATCTGTCGCATAACCTGCACTACTCGGAAGATCACGGTGTGCTGATCATTATCGCCATCATGGTGGGTATGCTGTTTGTGCAGCCGATTATGGGCCTGTTGAGTGACCGCTTTGGTCGTCGACCGTTCATTATTCTGGGAAGCGTTGCGCTGTTTGCCCTCGCCATCCCGGCATTTATTCTGATCAACAGTAATGTACTGGGGCTGATTTTTGCCGGTCTGCTGATGCTGGCGGTGATCCTTAACTGCTTTATCGGGGTGATGGCCTCAACGCTGCCCGCGATGTTCCCGACCCATATTCGCTACAGCGCGCTGGCCGCGGCCTTCAACATCTCGGTGCTGATTGCCGGTCTGACCCCGACGCTTGCCGCCTCGCTGGTGGAGAGCACGCAGAACCTGATGATGCCTGCTTATTACCTGATGGTGATCGCGGTGATTGGTTTGATTACCGGTATTACCATGAAGGAGACGGCGAATCGCCCTCTGAAAGGCGCAACGCCTGCGGCATCGGATATCCAGGAAGCGAAAGAGATCCTCCGTGAGCACTACGATAATGTAGAGCAGAAGATTGAGGATATTGACGCCGAGATTGAAGAGCTGCAGAAAAAACGTTCCCGACTGGTGGATCAGCATCCACGCATCAATGAGTAACAAAAAACCCGCCGCTGGCGGGTTTTCTTTTATTAGCATCCTGCGGCGATGTAGTCGCCATTGGCGCTGATGGGGATCACCGTCAGGAACAGCACCGTCGCGAACAGGATCAGGACTATCCCTCCGGCAATTTTGACGGCCGGCACCAGCCATTTTAACGAGGCGCTTTCTCCGAACCAGGCCACCGTGCGTTCGCGGGCGTAACGTACAGCCAGTGAAAGCCCCATAATAGAAAGAGCGGTTCCCAGCGACATGGTCATGACTGCGGCCATCCCCCAGGTTACGATGCCCAGCGCGTTGGAGAACATCAGGATCATGATTGCCCCGCTGCACGGGCGTGCGCCGATCGCCAGAATTACGCCCAGACGGGTTTTCCAGTCGCCCTGCGTCAGGTCTGCACCTACGCCGTGATGGCCGCAGCCACAGTGTTCGTCGTGCTGATGAAGCGGCTTAATGGCAGAGACAGACATCCTGCGCGGGCGCAGACTCTTCAGCGCCTGGTAAATGACGAATGCGCCGAATGCGCCAATAAGCACTGCGCTGACCTTCTCCACATACCAGCGGCTGGTACTGATATCCCCTGAGGCGAGGTTAAACCCTACCGCCAGGATAAAGACAAACAGAATGGCGCTGACGCCCTGCATCAGGCTGCCCAGGAAGGGGACGACCCGGGCGGCCAGCTCGCTTTCCTTATTGGTAGTCAGATAGGTCGTCACAATGAATTTTCCGTGCCCGGGGCCAATGGCATGGAGTACGCCATAAAGGAAAGCCCCCGTTAACAACCATAATCCGCCGCTGTACTGGTGGTTATTCAGCTGCAGCAGGTACATCACCAGATAGCGGTGCAGGGTAATTTGCGTGGCGAGACACCACTGGATAAAGGCGTTCCAGTGCGCATGCAGGGTAAAACCGGCAAAGAGAATTGCCAGCAGCATCAACCCAGCGGTAGGGAGACGCCAGTCACGGGTGAGGCGTTGTGTGGTCATGAAGCGGCCTGCACAGAGAAGAGTATTTGCCGCCAGTATAGTTGATCTTGCCGCTCAGTTCGTGGGATCGCATTGGGATCCGTGCAGAATTGTGGATAACTTTGTGCATAAATGGGTATAAGGCGGGGTTTTGCTGGGGAATGCAGCAGTCAGTCATTTTTTTGCAACTTTTCGGTTGCGGTCGTTCGCGAACTCCCTATAATGCGCCTCCATCGACACGGCGGATGTGAATCACTTCACAGACAACGCGGTCGGTTGAAGAGAAAAAATCCTGAAATAACGGGTTGACTCTGAAAGAGGAAAGCGTAATATACGCCACCTCGCAACGGTGAGCGAAAGCCGCGTTGCACTGCTCTTTAACAATTTATCAGACAATCTGTGTGGGCACTCAAAGTGACATGGATTCTTAATGTCTTCGGACAATAAATGAATACCAAGTCTCTGAGTGAACATGCGTAATTCATTACGAAGTTTAATTCACGAGCATCAAACTTAAATTGAAGAGTTTGATCATGGCTCAGATTGAACGCTGGCGGCAG
>NZ_VDAS01000115.1:0-200 GCF_019584165.1 Enterobacter sp. EC_64 | reverse complement strand
CTGGGATTTAAATCCATGAAGACGGCTTACGCCACCATCAAAGGTATTGAGGTGATGCGTGCACTACGCAAAGGCCAGGCCTCAGCATTTTATTATGGTGATCCCCTGGGCGAAATGCGCCTGGTAAGCAGAGTTTTTGAAATGTAAGGCCTTTGAATAAGACAAAAGGCTGCCTCATCGCTAACTTTGCAACAGTGCCG
>NZ_VDAS01000114.1:0-202 GCF_019584165.1 Enterobacter sp. EC_64 | reverse complement strand
TTCATGACTGGGGTGAAGTCGTAACAAGGTAACCGTAGGGGAACCTGCGGTTGGATCACCTCCTTACCTTAAAGAACCTGCCTTTGTAGTGCTCACACAGATTGTCTGATGAAAAACAGCAGTAAAAATCTCTGCAGGCTTGTAGCTCAGGTGGTTAGAGCGCACCCCTGATAAGGGTGAGGTCGGTGGTTCAAGTCCACTC
>NZ_VDAS01000113.1:0-204 GCF_019584165.1 Enterobacter sp. EC_64 | reverse complement strand
GAGTGGACTTGAACCACCGACCTCACCCTTATCAGGGGTGCGCTCTAACCACCTGAGCTACAAGCCTGCAGAGATTTTTACTGCTGTTTTTCATCAGACAATCTGTGTGAGCACTGCAAAGGCAGGTTCTTTAAGGTAAGGAGGTGATCCAACCGCAGGTTCCCCTACGGTTACCTTGTTACGACTTCACCCCAGTCATGAATC
>NZ_VDAS01000112.1:0-221 GCF_019584165.1 Enterobacter sp. EC_64 | reverse complement strand
ATGAATTGACGGGGGCCCGCACAAGCGGTGGAGCATGTGGTTTAATTCGATGCAACGCGAAGAACCTTACCTACTCTTGACATCCAGAGAACTTTCCAGAGATGGATTGGTGCCTACGGGAACTCTGAGACAGGTGCTGCATGGCTGTCGTCAGCTCGTGTTGTGAAATGTTGGGTTAAGTCCCGCAACGAGCGCAACCCTTATCCTTTGTTGCCAGCGGT
>NZ_VDAS01000111.1:0-221 GCF_019584165.1 Enterobacter sp. EC_64 | reverse complement strand
TTGTATGCGCCATTGTAGCACGTGTGTAGCCCTACTCGTAAGGGCCATGATGACTTGACGTCATCCCCACCTTCCTCCAGTTTATCACTGGCAGTCTCCTTTGAGTTCCCGGCCGGACCGCTGGCAACAAAGGATAAGGGTTGCGCTCGTTGCGGGACTTAACCCAACATTTCACAACACGAGCTGACGACAGCCATGCAGCACCTGTCTCAGAGTTCCCG
>NZ_VDAS01000110.1:0-222 GCF_019584165.1 Enterobacter sp. EC_64 | reverse complement strand
TTTGTATGCGCCATTGTAGCACGTGTGTAGCCCTACTCGTAAGGGCCATGATGACTTGACGTCATCCCCACCTTCCTCCAGTTTATCACTGGCAGTCTCCTTTGAGTTCCCGGCCTAACCGCTGGCAACAAAGGATAAGGGTTGCGCTCGTTGCGGGACTTAACCCAACATTTCACAACACGAGCTGACGACAGCCATGCAGCACCTGTCTCAGAGTTCCCG